>CAYMRG010000384.1:0-5506 GCA_964392555.1 uncultured candidatus Brocadiaceae bacterium | reverse complement strand
CGACGCCGCAGGGCGGCGAAAGCGGCGCGCTCGGCGAGTGCGTCGATTTCGTCGTCCAGCAAGGAAGGCGACCCGAAGCCGCGCGGAGGCGGGGCCTTCGCCCCGCCGAGCACGCTTCGGCTCGCCTGACGCCGCAGGACGGCGAAAGCGGCGCGCTCGGTCAGGGTTCGAGGGCGATCAGCGTCACTGTGAACACCAGCGTCGCGTTCGGCGGGATCACCGCGCCGGCGCCGCGTTCGCCGTAGGCCAGCCCCGGCGGCAGCGTCAGCCGGAACGTCGCGCCCGGCTGCATCAGCCGCAGCCCTTCGGCGAAGCCCTTGACGACCGCGCCGATCGGGAACACCGCCGGTTCGCCACGCTGGTAGCTGGAGTCGAACTGCGTGCCGTCGGCGAGCCAGCCGACGTAGTGCACGCGCACCTTGTCGTCGGCCTTCGGGAACGGGCCGACGCCGGCGCGGAGCTGCTCGTACTGCAGCCCCGATTCGGTCGTCTGCGTCTTCGCCGGGTTCGCGGCGGCGAACGAAGGCGCGCCGGCCGGCACGCGGGTGTCGAACGCCGCGCGCAGTTCGCCGCGCAGCCGCCACGGGCCCCAGGTCATCGTCAGCGCGACGTTGTCGTGGTCCTTGGCGGCCTCGCTGCGGATCGCGGTCAGCGCGATGTCGAGCTTCGGCACCGCGGTCGCGACGTGCTCGAGCTGCAGCGGGATCTCGAGGTCGGGCGTGCCGTCGATGGTCGCGCCGGCGGGCCGGCCGGCGCTGTCGGCCTTGTCGGCGGCGAGCAGCGTCAGCAGCCACGCCTGGTGCTCGTCGCGGTGCAGGCCGAGGTACCAGCGGCCGCGCGGCACCCGCTTGCCGGCGAACGTCAGGTCGACGTTGGTCTGCAGCGTCGTCCAGGTGTCCTGGCCGAGCCGCACGTACTGCGCGGTCTGTCCGGCCATGAACCGGTCGTGGCCGTCGCGCCAGGTCGGCTGGCCGTAGTCGATCGCCAGGCTCTGTTCGCCGGACATGCCGAGCCAGGTGACGCGCGTCACGGCGCGCGTGTAGGCGAGGTCGGGGGCGAAGAACTGGGCGGGCAGCTGGCCGGCGGCGAGCGCCAGCAGGAAGGCGGGGGCGATGGTTCGGGTCATGACGGTTCGCGTGGGGAACCGGCATCATGGCGCCAGCGGTCGCCGCCAATGTCAGCGGCTCGTCAGACGGTCACTGCTTGAACGACTTGTTGAACGCCAGCCACTTCTCGTTGATCGCCTTCCAGGTGTCGACCTCGAGCGGGATCACCAGGTTGTTGGCGGCGACCAGCAGGTCGTCGCGCCACTTGTAGAACAGCTTGTTGCGATCCTTGGTCTGCGCCTCGGTCAGACCGATCGGCGCGACGTCGCGGGTCGGCGCGGGCCCGACCTTGTCGTGCGCGGCGGCCAGGCCCTTGACGTAGTCGGCGACCAGGCTCGGCTTGTCGAACGCCTTCTGGCCGTCGAACAGCCACAGCCAGCGCATCAGGCGCGCGCATTCGGGCGTGTAGCCCCAGACGTCCTCGTTCTTGCCGTCGTCGGGACTCTTCTGGATGTGCTCCTGGATCAGGTCCCACAGCGCCGGCATCGGCTGGTCCTTCTGCCGGTAGTAGTCGATGCGGCCGCGCTCGACGTCGCCGGCGGCGAACTCGAACTTCTTGCCGTCGAACGTGGTGCTGCGCGTGAATTCCCAGCAGCCGTTGTCGAGCCAGCGCGGCATCGCCGGCAGCACCCCCGGGTCGACGTCGTCGAATACCTGCCAGAGCACGGCGCGCAGCACCGCGCCGAAGCCGGTCGGGCCGCCGTTGTCGCGGTCGTTGACCAGCAGCAGCTCGCGGTGTTCGGCGTCGTACTCGCGCGAATCGCCGCGCACGAGCTGGAACGCGACGTACTGGTCCATGCTGTCGAAGATGCGCAACACGGCCGGCAGCGGCGGCTCCTTGGTCAGTTCGGGCAGGTGCTTGGCCAGCCATTCGCGGCCGACTTCGGCGGCGGTCACGGCCTTCTTCGTGAATCCGGGGTCGGCCGCGCTCAGCACGGTCCAGTACTTCGACTTGCCGACCTTGTAGCCGAGCTCGGGCGCCTTCGCGGTCGCGGCGACCACGGCTTCGGCCCAGGTCCGGCGCGCGGCGAGCCGCGCCGCGGCGTCCTTGCCCGACCAGCTCGCGTCGGCCCACGGCACGTCGCTGCGGGCCGCCGGCACGCGCGCGATCGTGTCGACCGAGCCGAGCGCGGCGTCGATGTCCTTCTTCAGCTTGTCGGCCTGGTTGGCCAGCACCTCGATGCCGACCGCGGCCACGCCGTCGTCGAGGACCACCGTCTGCGCGAACAGGACGCGATCGCCCGGGATGCCGGTCGCGGTGATGCGTTCGCCGTCCGCCTTGCCGGCCTTGTGGGCTTCGGCGGTGGTGTCCTTGGCGCCGAGACCGCGCTTGGCGAAGTCGGCGAGGCTGCGGAACGGCGTCGTCCGCGGCAGGCCGTCGACGACGTCGTGCGTGTCGTCGCCGCCCTTGGCGAAGAACATCACGCGCAGCACCGGCGTGTGGCTGCCTTCGGCCTTGCCGGCGAGCGCGCGCGGCGCCGCGAACAACCGCAGCGTCGCGTGGCGTTCGCGGTCGCCCGGCAGTTCTACCCACCCCTTCGGCGGGGCGAAGGTCAGCCCGAGGCGTGGCTCGGTCAGGCCCTTCTGGGCGGTCAGCGGAGCCGTCAGCGCGGCGACGGCGAGAAGGGCGACGGTGGTGGACTGCCGCATGCCATCGGATCATGCCCGGCGAAGGGGGCAGCGGCCAGTCCGCGCCGTCCGGCCTGGCCGTGGCTCCGGGCGCGCCCGCACGGTTCGGCTTTGCGTTGCCGACGGCGAACGCTACACTGCTCCGCCTGAATTCGTGCTCGCCACGCTGTGTGCCTTGCTGCCCGATGGAGCCGTGCCGGCGACGCCGCGTGGCGCGTGGGGCAGCGTCGTCGTCGTCGCGCTGCTCGCGGTCGCCGTGGTCGGCGGCGCGCTGGCCGTCGTCCGCCTGATCACGCGCGTGCTCGACCGCATCCAGGCGTCGCCCGACCGGCTGACGACCTACGAGTGCGGCGAGGCACCGCAGGGCTCGGCCTGGTTCCGCTTCAACAACCGCTTCACGACCGTCGCGCTGGCGTTCCTGGTCTGTGACGTCGAGCTGGCGCTGCTCTGGCCGGTGCTGCCGCGCTGCCTGCACTGGCTCGCGGCCGACGGCGGCCGGCGGGTGTTCCTCGAGATCGGCGGGTTCGTCGCGGCCCTGGCGCTCGGCCTGCTGTGGGTCGGCGCGCGCGGCGGCTTCGCCTGGGATCGCGTCGTCGAACCCGTCGACCGCCAGGACCACGGCGGAGGCAATCCATGAACGGCGAACGGCCCGGCAACCATGCCGACGAGCAGATCCACCTGACCGCGGTCGACGAGTTCCTCGCCTGGGGCAAGGAGCACTCGCTGTTCTACCTGCTGTTCGCGACCGCCTGCTGCGGCATCGAGCTGATGCAGGCCGGCGGGCCGCGCTACGACGTCGACCGGCTCGGCATGATCCCGCGCGCGACGCCGCGCCAGGCCGACCTGATGATCGTCGCCGGCACCATCACCCACAAGATGGCGAGCCGCGTGCGCACGCTGTGGGAGCAGATGTGCGAGCCGCGCTGGGTCGTCAGCATGGGGTCGTGCGCCAACAGCGGCGGGCCGTTCAGCAAATGGAGCTACTCGGTGCTGAACGGCATCGACAAGTACGTGCCGGTCGACATCTACGTGCCCGGCTGCCCGCCGCGGCCCGAGGCGCTGATCGACGGCGTCATGGCGCTGCGCGAACGCGTGCGCCGCTACCGCACGCTCGGCGAACGCGACGTCACGCCGCACGTGGTCGCCGGCCATGACGCGCCGTTCGGCGCGCGCTGCCAGCTGCCCGGCAGTACCGGCGGTGCCGGCAACGGTGGTGGTGGTCCGGCCACGGGCGGGTCG
This sequence comes from uncultured candidatus Brocadiaceae bacterium, assembly GCA_964392555.1. Taxonomy (GTDB): domain Bacteria; phylum Planctomycetota; class UBA1135; order UBA1135; family UBA2386; genus CAYMRG01. The sequence continues at coordinate 1,532 of CAYMRG010000384.1, read as the reverse complement.
CCGGAGGGCGGGACCTCGTGACCGCGCTGACCCACGAGCAGATCACGACGGCCGTGGTGGCCGCGTTCCCGACGGTCAGCGACGTGCGCGCCGGCAACGGCCGCCCGTACCTGCGCGTGCCGCCGGCCGCGATCACCGACGTCGCGCGGTTCCTGCGCGACACCGCCACGCTGGCGTGCGACGGCCTGATGGACCTGACCGCCGTCGATCCCTTGCGCTTCCCGTCGATCCCGGCCGACGCGATCGTCGTCGTCTACCTGCTGTTCAGCTACCGGCACCGCCACAAGGTCACGCTGCAGGTGTTCGCCGATCGCAACGCGAGCGAGGTGCCGAGCGTCGCCGCGGTGTGGCCAGCCGCGAACTACTTCGAGCGCGAGGTCTACGACCTGTTCGGCGTGCGCTTCCTCGGCCACCCGTCGCTGCAGCGCATCCTGCTGCCGGACGACTGGCAGGGCCATCCGCTGCGCAAGGACTACACCTACCCGGTCGAGTACCGCGGCGTCGCGCACCTGCGCGACGGCCAGTCGTTCAGCGGCGGGCCGACCCGCACGGAGGGCAAGCCGTGACCGTCGAGGCGACCACGCCGGGCGGCGAGCGCATGACGCTCAACATGGGGCCGCACCATCCGGCGACCCACGGCGTGCTGCGCATCGTCGTCGAGAGCGACGGCGAGGTCGTCGCCAACGTGACGCCCGATCACGGCTACCTGCACCGTTCGATCGAGAAGATCGGCGAGTGCGTCGAGTGGTCGATGTTCGTGCCGTACACGGACCGCATCGACTACGTCTGCGCGATGAACGCGAACCTCGCCTACTGCGTCGCCGTCGAGAAGCTGCTCGCGGTCGACGCGCCCGGCAGCATCGTCGTGCCGCGGCGCGCCGAGTGCATCCGCGTGCTGGTCGCCGAGCTGAACCGCATCAGCAGCCACCTGGTCGCGGTCGGCGCGATGGCGATGGACGTCGGCGCCTACACGCCGTTCCTGCACGGCATCGCCCAGCGCGAAGCGGTCAACGACATCTTCGAGAAGCTCTGCGGGCAGCGGCTGACCTACAACTTCGTCACGATCGGCGGCGTCGCGTTCGACCTGCACGCCGGCGCGGCCGCCGAGATCACGGCGTTCCTCGACCAGTTCGAGCGCGAGATGGCGCGCTTCAACCGCCTGGTGACGACCAACACCATCTTCCGCAACCGCTGCGCGGGGCTGGCGACGGTCTCGGCCGAGCAGGCGATCGCGTGGGGGCTGGTCGGGCCCAACCTGCGCGGCAGCGGCGTCGACTTCGACCTGCGCCGCGACGAGAGCTACGGCATCTACGGCGAACTCGACGTGCGCGTGCCGGTCGGCGAGGCCTACGGCGGCCGCCACGGCCGCGTCGGCGACGCCTACGATCGCTACGTCGTCCGCCTGCTCGAGATCCAGGAGTCGGTGCGGTTGTGCCGCAAGGTGCTCGAACTGCTGCCGCCGGCCGCCGAGAAGGCGAACGATCCGGTCGGCGGGCACCAGGCCGACGTGGCGCGGGCGCTGAAGAAGCCGC
>CAYMRG010000383.1:0-5520 GCA_964392555.1 uncultured candidatus Brocadiaceae bacterium | reverse complement strand
CGAGGTCCGCCGCGCCGTGCTCGCCGAGCTCGACCAGGTGAAGTACTTCGCCCAGCTCGACCACCCCAACCTGGTGTCGATCGAGGACCGCGGCGAGGTCGACGGCATCCCGTACCTGGTGATGTCGTTCGCCGGCACCGAGACGCTGCGCGACAAGATCCCCAGTGATCCGACGGGGCAGGGCCATGCGCCGACCCCGGCCGAGCGCGACGAGCTGCTGCGCTGGTTCCTGCAGGCGTGCCGCGGCGTCGCGGCGCTGCACGAACGGGCGCTGGTCCACTTCGACATCAAGCCGGCGAACATCTTCCTGAAGGGGGCCGTCGCGCGGATCGGCGACTACGGCCTCAGCAAGCTGGTGACGCACTCGCGCGGCAGCCTGTCGATGGGGCGTGGCACGCCGTACTACATGGCGCCCGAGATGCTGCAGCGGCGCGGCGACCACCGCAGCGACGTCTACTCGCTCGGCGTGGTGCTCTACGAGCTGCTGTGCGGCAAGCTGCCGTTCACCGGCGACAGCGAATGGGAGGTGCTGCGCAAGCACGAGACCGCGGCGCCGGAGCTGCCGCCGCACCTGACGCGGCTCGAGCGCGCGGTGCTGGAGCGCTGCCTGCAGAAGGATCCGGCGGCGCGCTTCCAGAGCGTGCACGACCTGATCGCGGCGTTCGGTGCGCCGGCCAGCGCCGGCGCGGCCGCGTTCGGCGATCCGATCGGTCGCAGCGCGCCGCTACCGCCGCCGCCGGTGGGGCGGGGGTTCGCGGGGGGCAGCGTGCCACCGCCACTGCCCGATCCGCCACCGCCGCCGGCCGATGATCCCTACAAGGCGCTGGGCCGCGCGTCGGTCGAAGCCGCGCGGCAGGCGCAGCGGGTCGCCAAGGATGCCGTCGCGCGCGCCAAGGTGCTGACCAGCCGTGCGGCCAAGCAGGCGAAGGGGGCGATGGACGGCCTGTCGCCGTACCTGCACCCGCAGCCGTGGCAGCGGTGGCGGCAGCAGCGCAGCCAGCGGCAGGCCGCACGCCGCGCCGCTCGCGCGGCCCGGCGTGCGGCGCAGGCTGCGGCCAAGGCAGCGCGCAGCCGCCGCCTGCGGCCGCTGCGCGGCCTGGTCATCCTGACCCTCGCCGTCGCCGCCGTTGCCAGCCTGCTCGTCCCGATGCGGATGCGAGCGAGCTCCCGCGATGCGGGCGTCGCGATCGCCGCCTCGGCCGGTTCGCCGGGTAGGCTGACCTACAGCATGGTCGGCGGCGAGAGCTCGTTCCGCTCCTACACGGCGCCGATCGGTGTCACCTGGTGGATCCCGACCCGCCGCCCGGCCTGGGTCGCGCAGGCGGCCTACGATCCCGATGGCGCGCGGCAGCAGATCGAGCTGCGACTGCAGCAGGTCCAGGAATCGGCGCCGTTCGCGGTCCGACAGCGCTTCGCGCAGGTGTCGCTGCCGGTCTTCGAATCGCGACCGAGACCCTTGAGGTTCTCGTCCGGGGTTTCGATGGATGGCGTGGTCGCCGCGATCCAGGGTGGGCACTACGACTACGACCAGATCGCGCCGCGGCTCGCCGAGTCACCGGCCCTGCTGTTGACCCTGGCCGACCGCCTGCGGCAGGTCTCGTGGGGGGACGCCGCCACGGCGACGCTCGGCCTGCGGATGCATGCGTTCCTGCAACGGGCGACCGGCGTCGACGCGCTCGAAGGTGGGGCGGTCGACGATCTCGCCGACGGCCAGTTGGCCAAGGTCAACGGCCGTCTGGGCGACCTGTGGTGCTGGGTGCTCGACGAGATCGCGTTCGATCCGGAGACCTGGCAGACCTACTACCGCCTGCGCGCGCGCTGACGCTCACTTCGCCGGCCAGTCGTTGTTGGCGCGGTCGCAGTCGAGGCTCGTCACGTCGGGGTCGAGGTGGACCGCGACGACGTGGGGGCCGAACTTCAGCTCGGCCGACGTCTGCCCGCGCCAGAAGTCGACCGGCACGCTGCGGCGTTCGGTCCGGTCATCGGCGTAGACGACCTCGACCTCGGCGAAGTGCAGCGCGCGACCGCGGTCGGCGATCGTCACGAACGTCGCACCGTCGCGTTCGACGACGTCGGCGATCGCGTGGTCGAGCTTCCAGGTCTCGAAGAACCACGTGCGGAAGTACGGCTCGAGATCGACCCCGCTGGCGTCCGCGAACGTGTGGAAGAAGTCGTAGGGCGTCGGGTGCTTGAACGCCCAGTCGGCGGCGTAGCGGCGGAACGCGGCGAAGAACGTCGCATCGCCGAGCATCGCGCGCAGCTGGTGCAGGATCGCCGCCGGCTTGCCGTAGGTCGCGAAGCCGTAGTTGTCGTCGCCGTAGGCATCCGCGTGCCGCATGCACACCGCGTCGCCGCCGCGGCGCACGGTGTTGGCGTAGCTTAGCACGTCGGCCTTCCACGGCGATTCGCGGTGGTTGGCATCGGCGCGGCACAGGGTCGTCCAGAACGACGTGAAGCCCTCGTCCTGCCACGCGTAGCGCTTCTCGTTGCTGCCGACCAGCATCGGGAACCACATGTGCGTCAGTTCGTGCGTGATCGTGCCCTCCGGGCGACGTCCGCCGACGATCGTCATCATCGGGTACTCCATGCCGCCGCCGATGATGCCCTCGCACGCGGTCATGTGCGGCCACGGGTAGGGGTGCACGTTGGCCGACAGGTACTCGATCGTGTGGCGCGCGTACTCGGCGCCGCGCACCCAGTCGCCGGCGTTGGTCTCGTAGACCGCGTGGATCGCGCAACGGCCGTCCTTGCCGGGACCGTCCTTGTCCTTCACGACCGCGTGCGTCGCGTCCCAGACGTAGGTGTCGGCGATGCTGACCGCGGCGTCGCGCACCCGCTCGGCGTGGAAGCGCCACGTCAGTTTGCCGGACGGCGACGTCGCGGTCGCGCGGCCCGCGGCGAGGTCGTCCTTGTCGACGACGTGGACGATGTCGCGCGTCGTGAAGATCGTCGCCAGCCGTTCGCGCGCGCTCGGGGTCAGCACCTCCTCGGCGTTCTGCAGCTCGCCGGTCGCGCGCACCAGGTAGCCCTGCGGCGCCGTGATCGCGAGGTCGTAGTCGGCATAGTCCATGTAGAACTCGCCGTTGCCGCGGTACTGGTCCGCGACCCAGCCCTCGAGGTCGTCACAGACCGCGAGCTGCGGATACCAGTAGCCGAGGTAGAAGACGTGCTGGCCTTCGTGGCCCATGCGCGGCGCTTCGCCGGCCTTGGGCACGTCGAAGGCGTAGTGCACGACCAGCGTCGTCTCGCCGCCGGGCGGCAGCGCCGGCGACAGGCGCACCGTCATGCGCGTGTCGTGGATGCGCGGGCGGACGCTCTTGCCGTCGACTTCGACCGACGCGACCTCCATGCCGTGCGTCGGCGCGAGGTCGGGTCGCGTGCGTTCGGCGTCGGGCAACAGCAGGTTCTGTCGCAGGTGCACGACGAGGCGGTCGAGTTCGTCGGGCGAGGCGTTCTTGTAGGTGACCTTGACCGTGCCAGTGAGGCGCGCTGCCGCGGGATCGAGTTCGGCCGCGATCTCGTAGTGCGCGTGGTTCATCCAGTAGGCCGGCCCCGGCCGGCCCGACATCGTCCGGGTGCCGCGTTCGACCGCCGCGGCGAACGACTCGGGCAGGTCGATCGGGTAGGGGACGACGCGCGCGTTCGGCGCGGCCGGCGCTGCCGGCGACTGGGCCAGGGCGGCGGCGGCGATCATGAACAGGGACAACGGCACGAGCGGGCGGTTCACGGGCACTCCTACGAGGTCGGGGGCCGCAGTGTTGGCGAGGTCGCGCCCCGAGGCAACCCCGCGGCGGTCGGTGGCCCGCGCTTTCCCCCGCTTTGTCCACAGTGTTGCGTCCGGGCCGGGCCGCGCTTCACTGGCCTCCGGCAGATCCCCATGACCGAACCCGTCCCCGCCCCCCGCGCCGAGTCCGGCACGATGTACGTGCAGGTCGCGTTGAACCTGCCGTTGCGGCGTGAGTTCACCTACGCGCTGCCGCCCGGTGCGGTGGTGCGGCCCGGCAACCGGGTCCGTGTCAACTTCCACGGCCGCGGGCTCGGCGGCATCGTCACGGCGGTCTCGCCGACGACCGATCTGCCGCCGGCCAAGGTCAAGCCGATCGAGGCGATCCTCGACGCGGACCTGCTGCTGCCCGAATCGCTGCTGCAGCTCGCGCGGGCGATGGCCGAGACCTACGGCTGCTCGCTCGGCGAAGCACTCGACGCGACGCTGCCGGCGGTCGCCAAGCGGCGCGGCCAGCGGCGCATCCCGCACCTCGAGCTGAAGGCTCCCCCGGACCTCGCGCGCCGCGCGGTCGACGAGCTCGAGGAGCACCACCAGCAGCAGGCCCGCGTGCTGCGCACGGTGCTCGAGTTCGGCGGGCCGATCGCGATCCTCGACGTTCGCCGCCGCACGCAGACCAGCGACAGCCCGTGGCAGACGCTGGTCAAGCACGGGTTGCTGAAGCGCGTGATGATCGCCGAAGAGCTCGAACCGCTGGTGCCGCTGCTCGAGGAAGCGGCGATCCGCCACGCGCTCAACGAGCACCAGCAGGCGGCCGTCGCCGAGGTCGGGGCGAAGGTCGCCGCGCGCGAGCACCGCACGTTCCTGCTGCACGGTGTCACCGGCAGCGGCAAGACCGAGGTCTACCTGCGCATCCTCGAGGACGTCCACGCGCGCGGCCGCAGCGCGATCGTGCTGGTGCCGGAGATCTCGCTGACGCCGCAGACCGTCGGTCGCTTCGCCTCGCGCTTCCCGGACGTCGCGGTGCTGCACAGCGGGCTCACCGACGCCGAGCGCGGCCGCCAGTGGCAGCGGCTGCTGCAGGGCAGGTCGCGGATCGCGGTCGGCGCGCGTTCGGCGCTGTTCGCGCCCGTGCAGGACCTCGGGCTGATCGTCGTCGACGAGGAGCACGAGACCTCGTTCAAGCAGGACAGCACGCCGCGCTACCACGCGCGCGAGATGGCGATCGTCCGCGGCCAGATCGAGAACGCCGTCGTCGTGCTTGGTTCGGCGACGCCGACGCTCGAATCGATCGGCAAGGCGCGGCGCGGCATCTACGGGCTGCTGACGCTGCCGCAGCGCGCCGGCGCGGGCCGGTTGCCGAAGATCCTCGTCCAGGACCTGCGCGGCGAGCCCAAGGAGTCGCGTCGGTCCGGCGTCGTGCTGTCGCGCACGCTGCTGGTGATGATGGAGGAGCGGCTCAAGGCGAAGGACCAGGTGCTGCTGTTCCTGAACCGTCGCGGCTTCGCGCCGGTGTTGCTGTGCCCGTCGTGCGGCGAGGCGATCAAGTGCGAGGCGTGCTCGGTGTCGATGACGTGGCACGTGCGCCACGCGCGGCTCGTCTGCCATTGGTGCTGCGCCGAGCGCCGGCGTCCCGAGCTCTGCCCGACCTGCCAGCACGCCGGCATGCACGAACTCGGCGTCGGCACCGAACGCCTCGAGGAGGTCGTCAAGGCGCGCTTCCCGGAGGCGATCGTCGCGCGCATGGACGCCGACACGATGGCCGAACGCGGCGCGCACGAACGCGTGCTGACGGC
>CAYMRG010000382.1:0-5521 GCA_964392555.1 uncultured candidatus Brocadiaceae bacterium | reverse complement strand
CGACTTCCGCCCAGATCTGTTCCGCCGTCCGTCCGGTGTCCGTCGCGCGATCCCGCAGGGTCCGGCACAGCGCCGCTGAGACGTACTGCACCATGGCCACGAGCGTGGCCTGCTCCTGCGCCTTAACCCGTTGGTGCGCGGCGTAGAAGTCCTCCACCGGATTGCCTGCCGCTGCGCCTGGCGTGAGGCCCAGGTAGGCACGCAGGTACTCGTCGTGCATCTCCTGGTGCGGCGACGGCATCAGGACGCTGACGTTCTTGCCGGTGAGCTCGCCCGAACCGAAGCCGAACAGGCGCTCCGCGGCGCCGTTGACCTCTTCGATCGTGCCACGCTCGTCGATCGTGACGATGCCCTCGGTCGCGGTGTCGACGATCGCCCGCCAGCGCGCCGCGTGGGACGAGGCGGACTGGCGCGCCGCGTCGAGTTGCAGGTCGGCGACTTCGGCCACCGCCTGCACCGAACGGTGGGCCGCCCGACGGCACCAGGGCAGCAGGAGGGCGACGCCGGTCGTGAACCCTGCCAGGACCTTCACGACGTCGGCGGCTGCCGGGTGCAGCTGGGCCGTGGCCAGAGTCGTCCACAGAGCGGTCGCCGCGATCGCGGCGGCGATCAGGATCGTGCGATGGGTCCGGTCCGGGCCGGCAGGGGCGAGATCAGCCATGGGCTACGCCAGGTACGGTGTAGCGCCGCTACGCGTCGCCGTCTACGGCCAATGCAGGCGCCGAACTGCGCACTAGGGCCCGTGTCGTCACGAGCCGGAGGGATGACAATGCCGTTCGCCCTCTGCCCGATCGCTTCTCACCGATTTCCCCCGTCCATGGCCCGCATCGTCCTGATCGACGACGAAACCCGTCTGCTGCAGACGCTGACTCGCTTCCTCGAGCAGCAGGGGCACCGCGTGACGTCGGGTTCGAGCTTCCAGGCCGTCGAGAAGCAGCTCCATGCCGGCAGCTTCGAGGTTCTGATCACCGACATCGTCATGCCGGAATTCGACGGCATGCGGGTGTTGCGGGAGGTGGTCGAGGTGCGCGGTTGCCAGGAGCCGGTCATCCTGATCACCGGTGAACCGAACCTCGAGACGGCATCCGAAGCGGTACGGCGCGGTGCGTTCGATTACATCAGCAAGCCCGTCACCAAGGACAAGCTCCTGGAGGCGGTCATGCGCGGCCTGCGGCACGTCAACCTGCTGCGCGAACGCGATCGCTCCCGCCACGTCGAGATGCAGGTCCTGCAGAACCTCGCGCGGCTGGGCGAATCCGCATCGGTGCTCAGTCACGAGATCCGCACGCCGATCACCAGCCTCCGGCATGCGTTGCGGGCGGTCGGCGAGAAGCTCGGCGTCGAGGATCGCGTGCTGCTGGAGGAGTTCGCCACCAACCTCAATCGCATCGAGCGTATGCTCGGCCAGACGCTCGCGTTCGCCAAGCCGATGGACCTGCACTGCGAGCGGACCGAGGTCGAACCATGGCTGCAGGAGACGATCCGGCACACGCGGCGATTGCCGATGGTGGACACCGTTTCGATCGAGACGTCGGTCGAAGCGGGCCTGGTCGCGACGTTCGACCGCCAATTCCTCGGCGAGGTGGTGACCAACCTGCTGCGCAATGCTGCCGAGGCATGTAGCGGGAAGGGGCATGTCGAGGTGCGGGCCGCGAGTGTCGCGGCACGATTGCAGATCGACATCGCCGACGACGGTCCGGGCGTGCCGCGCGAGAAGCGCGAGGAAATCTTCAAGCCGTTCCACAGTTCCAAGGACTATGGGACGGGTATCGGGTTGGCATTCTGTCGCAAGGTGGTCGAGTCACACGGCGGCTCCATCACCTTCGTCGAGCAGCCGAGCGGAGGCGCCTGCTTCCGCGTCGTCCTGCCCCTGAGCGCCACGGCGCCAGGTGTCGACTCGGCGGTGGCCTGTTGAACGCCGTGAACAAGTAGGTGCCTCATGACAGACAAGCAGACGATCAACATCGTGCTCGTCGACGACCAGGCGATCGTTCGCGCCGCGTTCAAGTCGCTGCTCGAACGCGTCGACAACTTCCGTGTCGTCGGCGATGCCGGCGACGCTCGCGCGGCGATCGAGCTCGTCGAGAAGCTGCGGCCCGACGTGGTCGTGCTCGACATCACGATGCCCGGCCTCTCCGGGATCGATGCGGTCGGTCCCTTGAAGAAGGCCTGGCCCAAGGTGCGCGTGCTGATGGCCTCGCAACACGAGGGCATGAAGTTCGTGCAGCAGGCCCTGCAGGCCGGTGCCGATGGCTACCTGTCGAAGGACAGCGAGCCGGAGGAGCTGGCGCTCGCGATCGAATCGGTGCGGCGCGGCGACTCGTATCTGTCGCCGAAGGTCGCCTCCGGCATCATGTCGCGTGTCGTTCGCGGCGAGGCGCCGGTCGGCAACCCTTCGGCGGCGCTCAGCGTGCTCACGCCGCGGGAACGCGAGGTGTTCCAGCTGCTGGCGCTCGGCAAGGCCAACAAGGAGGTCGCGGCGATGCTGGGCCTGTCGCTCGGCACCGTCAAGAAGCACCGCGAGAACCTGCAGCGCAAGCTCGACTGCCACTCGGCGGCGGAGCTGGCGCGTCTCGCGATTCGCGAGGGCCTGCTCAACGTCTGATCACTCGGGCGTCCGGACCGTCAGCACCGGGCAGGTCGACAGCCGCACGATCTTCTCGGCCGTGCTGCCGAGCAGCGCGTGCTTGATGCCGGTGTGGCCGTGCGTGCCGATCACGATCAGGTCGGCCTGCTCGGTCTTGGCGCACTCCAGGATCTGCTCGTGCGACTCGCCGTCGCGCAGCTCGGTGCGGATCGTCAGGCCGCCGGGGATCGCGCTCGCCAGCTGCTCCAGCGACTCCTTGGCGCGGGTGTGCAGTTCCTCGCGCAGGTGCGGGAACGACGATGCCATGCCGAAGCTGCGCAGCGGGTAGTTGAGCTCCGGGATCACGTGCAGCAGCACGAGCTCGGCCCCGAACGAACGGGCCATCTCAGCCGCGTAGTCGACGGCCCGGCGGGCCGTGACGGAGAAGTCGGTGGGGCAGACGATGCGGCGGATCTTGATCATGGGTCACCGTGACCGGGGTAGCGGAACGCAATCGCCGACCTGCCGCAATAGGCAGGATGACGCAGGCGCGCTCGGCCTGGGCGTGCGCGTTGCGTGGCGCCCCCTTGCCGGGTGGCGAAAGCGGCGTGCTCGGTCGTGGTGGTTGGTGAGAAGTTCGGGCTACGCTTGCCGGCGATGGAACTCGAGCCCGAGGGTGTGGTGCCGCCGGATGGCGACGTCGTAGCCGGTCGCGACCCGATCGTGCAGCAGATCGAGCAGATGCTCGACGAAGACCGTGTCGAGGAGGCGCTGGCGGCGATCGAGGGCGCCTTGGCGCGCGGCGAGGGCAATCCGATCGACCTCACGTTCCTCGCCGGTGACGCGTTGCTCGCCCAGGGCCGGGCGGCCGCGGCCGAGGCGCGCTTCCGCGAAGTGCTGGCGAAGGATCCGGATTGTCCGTCGTCGCGTTGCTGGCTGGCGATGGCGCTGTTCCTGCAATGGCGGTTCGACGAAGCCGAGCGCGCCGTCGAGCTGGCGCGCGAATTGCCCGACGCGCTGGTCGACGCGCACGTCATCCGCGGCGCGCTGCTCGAGCGGCGCGGCGATCTCGACGGCGCCGAGGCCTGCTTCGAGCAGGCGGCCGAGATCGCGCCCGAGAAATACCCGCGGCCGGTGCGCATGAGCCGGCAGGAGTTCGATCGCGAGGTGCGCAAGGCGGCGCGCAAGCTGCCGCGCCAGTTCCGCCAGTGCCTCGACCGCGTGCCCGTGGTCGTGCGCGACCTGCCCGAACCGGCGATGGCCGAAGGCGACGAGAGCGGCGAGGTCGGTCCGGACATCCTCGGTCTGTTCGACGGCATCCCGTTGCCCGAGACGTCGCAGTTCGACATGCCGCAGCTGCGGCCAAACACGATCTACCTGTTCCAGCGCAACCTCGAACGCGCGGCGAAGGATCGCGACGACCTGGTCGAGCAGATCCGCATCACGCTGTGGCACGAGCTGGGCCACTACCTCGGCTTCGAGGAAGAGGACATGGACGACCTTGGGCTCGCCTGAAACTCCGCCGCCGCGGGTCGGCTACTGCGCGTCGGTCTTGACGGTCTCGCCGAGGAACGTCATCAGGTTGCGCAACTCGTCGTAGTCCTCGTGCCGGAGGCGGAACCACGTGTTGACGAGCCAGCCCTTGTCGAGCCCCTTGGTCGGGGTGCCCGGCGGCGGCACGTTCTGCTCGTAGATCCATTCGCCGCAGCGCTGCAGCGCCACGTCGAGGCCGCGATGGCCCGTGATCTTGCCGTCCGTGCTGGGCCGGATCTGGATCGAGCCGGCCGAGAACCGGCGCGTCGGCCGCTGTTCGCCGGGGCGCCCGAGGATCGCCAGCGCCCACTCGCGGTAGATGTCGAACTCGTTGGCGACGCGGTACATGTCCCAGATCTTCTCGCCGGCCGGGCGGGCGCCGATCTCGCTGAACTTCAGCCCCTTCGGCCCGAAGAACCACTCCATGTGCGTCGCTGCACAGCGGATCGCGAGCGCCGTGACGACGCGCCGGTTCATCTCGCGCAGCTCGCGGTAGCCGTCCTGCTCGATGCGGTTGGAGACCGCGATCTGTGGCGAGATCCAGCGCTGCCCCGCGGCTTCGAGGCATCCCGGGTAGTAGTGCGCGACGAACTCGTGGCGCACGCCCTGCTCGTCGCACAGCGTGTCGAAGAAGCCCTCGTGACCTTCGATGAACTCCTCGAGCGCGACCTGGTTCTTCGGCCCGGGCTTGAGCCTGGCCAGCGCCTGCTCGAGCTCGCGCTGGTCGGCGCACCGGTAGGTCTGCAGCGAACCGAACCCGGCGATCGGCTTGGCGATCAGCGGGTAGCCCCAGCGCTCGGCGAACGCCAGCGCGTCGGCCGTCGCGGTCACCGCGGTCGACTGCGCGCACGGGATCTCGTGTTCGCGCAGGAAGGCCTTCATCGCGACCTTGTCGCGGCAGAGGCGCGCGGTCTGCAGGTTCGTGCCGGGCACGCCGAAGCGTCCGCGCAGGTCGGCTGCGATCTCGACCAACGGCTCGTCGATCGTCTCGATGCGGTCGAAGGCCGGCGTCGCCAGTTCGCGCGCGGCCTTGGCCGTCGCCTCGGCATCGAACACGTTCGGACACGCGCGGTAGGCGTCGAGCAGTCGCTTCGCGTCGACCGACAGCCGATCGCGGGCCGTCGGGCCGATCGCCGACACGCGCACGCCCAGGTCCTTCAGGCCACGCAGGAACCCGTGGTTGTAGACGTGGGTGTCGGGCGCGAGGAACAGGACGTGCATGGCCTGGCAATCATGCAGGAGGCGCGGGATCGGCACCACGGGCGCGCGGCAGGACCCGGCCGTTCGCGACCCGCAGGATCAGCGTGACCGGGCCTTCGTTGACCGACTCGAACTGCATCGCGGCACCGAACCGGCCGGGCGCGACCGGCGCCCCCGTGTCGGGCAGCCGGGCCGCGACGCGGTCGGAGAGCGGGTCGGCCA
>CAYMRG010000381.1:1375-5548 GCA_964392555.1 uncultured candidatus Brocadiaceae bacterium | reverse complement strand
GCGCGCGCGGCCGTTGTCGTCGAGATTCGCCATCTCCTTCACGCCGCTGCCACCGCTGATGAACTTCACCTTGCAGGGGCCGTTCTCGATGATCTCGGCGAGCGGGGCCTTGCCTTCGATGTAGTCCGAAAGCGTCTTGCGCGGCTTGATGCCGGCGAGGATGTGTGCGTTGGCCAGACCGAGATCCGTGTCGACGATGATCGTCCGGTATCCGCGGCGGCTGAATTCGCACGCAATGTTGACGGAGAGCGACGTCTTGCCGACGCCGCCCTTGCCAGAGGTCACGGCGAGGATCGTCGCCTTCTTGCCCGACTTGTCCGGCTGCATCAGTAGAGCTCCAACATGATTGGTCGTCGTTCGCGCGATGCGCAACGCGGGACTCATCGGCTGACGACCTGCCGCAGCTTGCGTCCAAACGCGGGACGTCCCCAGGGTCCGTCGCTCAACGAGCTCAGGTGACCTGCCGATCTCGGGTTTGCCGTCGCGTCGCCGGGTGTCGACGAACGCAACGGTCCGGTCTTCTGGAGCGGAACTCCCCATGTCGTCGCACGCCAGCACGCATCGTCGCAGCAGTCTGCCGCCCGGCCGCGAAGCGCGTCGCCTGACGCGCTGGCTGGCGGCCCTGCCCGTCGCCGCGATGGTTGCTGCGGGTGGCGCGCTGACCTTCTACTGCCGTGGCCTGCTGCAATCGGCCGCCGAAGGGCGTCCGGCGCTGGTCGGTGACGGGATCGTTTCGGCGTGTGCCGGCGTGTTCGTCGTCGGCGCCGTGTGGGTCGTGGTCGCGCACTCGCGCCGACTCGCGGGACGCGTCGCCGGTCCCGAATACCGGCTGCGTCGCGCCCTGCAGCGGATCCGCACCGGGGACCTCGGCTTCCGCGTCAACCTGCGCCGCGGCGACCTGCTCGCCGGGCTCGCGCAGGAGTGCAACGAACTGCTCGACTGGCTCAACGCGAATCCGCCGCGCGGCGCGCACACCGGCACCGACATCGTCGAGGTCGCGGAGTTCGCCGAGCCGGCGGCCGAGGAGGCGCACGTCTGATGGCCGCCGCCGCGCGCTGGTCCGAAAGGTCCTCGGCCGCCGTGCTGCTGGCCGGGAGCATCGCCGGGGCCGTCGCGCTGCACGTCGACGCCGCGGCGGTCGAGGAGCGGGCGCAGGACCGTTCGCGCCAGCTGGCGCTGCTGCGTGAGGTCGTCGCGTCGCGGTCGCCGATCGAGGAGCGCGATGGCGTGCCGATCCCGGCGTTCGCCGGTCTGTTCGCCGGGCTCGAGGTGACCTGCGAACGGACCGACCGCGGCGTGTTCCTCGCACTGCGCGCGGCTGATGCCTCGCAGGAGCGGCCGTGACCGGCGGCGCGCGAGCGGCGCGTTGGTCCTGGCGCAGCCTCGGCGCGCCGTTGCCGATCGCCGCCTGGATCTCGCTGTTCCTCATCTTCCTGGCCGTGCGCGCGGTGGCCCATGCGCTGCGCAGCGCCGAACTGGTGCGTCTCGAATCCGTGTCCGAGCATGCTCGCCTGGCGGCCGAGACCGCGGCGATGCAGGTGGACGCCACGGCCGTCCCCGGCACGGCGCTGCGACTGTCGTTCGGCGACACGAGCGTCACGGCGCAACGCGGTGGCTCGGGCTGGACGTTCGCCGCATCGCTGGCCGACGGTTCGACCTGGCGCTTCCGCGCGCCGATGCTGCCCGGTGGCGCGCCCGCCGCGTTCGCCGAGCCGCTCGTCGCCACCGATCCCGCGGTGCTCGCGGCGATCGGCGGGGGACGCAGCTGCCGCAGCGAGGACCTGCCCAAGCTCGATGCCGCGGCGATCGCCGCCGTGCCGCGCCTGGATCGCTGGCGCGGGTTCCGGCGCGACGTCGGGATCGCGCTGCTGCACTGGGAGGCCGGCACGGAGGCCGATGACTTCGTCCTCGATGGCAACGTCGTCGGCGCCGACGATCGCGGCCTCGTCGTCGTTCCCGGGCATCTGTGGATCGGCGAAGCGGCGACGCCCCTGCGCCTCGAACTCGAGCACGACCTCGTCGTGGTCGTGCAGGGCAACCTCTACATCGGGCGGTCGATCGAGACGACCGGCCGCGGCCGCCTGTTGTTCGCCCCCTGCGGTCGGGACGGCGCCCTGCCGTTCGCCGATCTGGATGGCAACGGCCGCTGGTCGGCCGGGGACCGGCTGCGCACCGAGGGCGCGTTCCGCGGCGTCGCCGAGGGCGGCGGCAACGTCTACCTGGGCCTCGCCGGCAGCACCGCGGAACTCCGGCTCGCGGTCGGGTTGGTGCCTTGCGGCGAGTTGCACGTCGCCACCGATGTAGCGATCGATGGGCCTCTGGTCGTTCCGCACGGCGTCACCACCCTCGGCTCGCGCCCTTGCCGGCTGCGGGTGACCGGTCGCCGGCTCTACCGGGTCGGGCGCGAACTGGTCGCCGGGTTCCTGCCCGAAGGCGTGCCGCGGATCGGCCTGCTACGGCCGGTCGGCGCCGATCCCGGTGCATTGCCGGAAGTTCCTCTAGACGAGCCGCAACCCGATCGCTAACGTGTCGCGCCCGAGTTGCGGGGTCGTAGCTCAGTTGGTAGAGCGATGCGTTCGCAATGCATAGGTCAGGGGTTCGACTCCCCTCGACTCCACCACAACCCGCCCCTGGCCAGCAACGGTCAGGGGCGGACTCATTTGGTCTAGACTGCTACTCAGCAAGGCTTTGCCCTCCTTGGGCGCTGCGTGAAGTTGGCCAGGACGGGACCGGGACGGCCTCCGTCGGAACGGGGTCTACTGCCACCGGCACTGCCACCAGGGGGTTCGGCAGGGCATCGACGGCGCTGCGCAAGCGGCTGGCGCGCCAGGCCGTGTAGTGCCGGAGCGTGGTCGCGATCGACTGGTGCCTGCACAGCCTCTGCACCTCGTGGGCGGGCGTGCCCTGCTCGAACAGGGTCGTCGCGTAGAACGCCCGGAGCGAGTGCAGGACCAGCGTGACCTCCGGCCCGGTCGGGTCGACCCACTCGACGGACACCCAGCGGTTGCCGGTCGGCGTCGTGTGGATCTCCTTCTTGATGGTGCCGAGGCCGGCTCGCGCCGCGTCCTGCCGGAGCTGGCGGACGATCCCGGCGGGGACGTCGAACACCGGGTCCGTTGGTGACAGGGCACCGCCCGCGCGCATCGACCGTTCGGCGCGGTGCTGGCGGAGTTCCAGCGCGAGCCACGGCGGGATCGGGATCTCCACGCTCGCACCGCTCTTGGCGTTCGCGCCGCGGATTCGCACGGTCGGCAGCTCGCCGTCGATGTTCAGGTCCGACCAGGTGGTCGCCTTGTCCTCGCCTCGACGGAAGCCCGTGTAGGCGGCGAACAGGTAGAGCCTTCGCCGTCCGGCAGGTGCTGCCTCTACCAGCCTGCGCAGCTCGCCGGCCGTCAGCACGCGGCGGACCTCGGTACGGTCGGCGTCGGTCACTCGCTCGACGCTCAGCCCCTTGAGCGGATTTGCCGGCAGGATCTCGCGCTCGGCCAACCAGGCACCGAACGCCCGCAGCGATGCGACCAGGTGGTTCCTCGTGGTCAGCGACAGGTTGCGCGCCAGGACAAGCCCGTCGACGTAACGGGCCGCCGCGTCGACTGTCACGTCGCCGAGCGTACGGGACTGCATTCCGGCGAACGCTGCGCGCAGCCTCGAATCGGTCCGCGTGATCGTGTCCGCCTGCACGCCGGCCGCACGCCGGCTGGCCAGGTAGTCGGCCAGGTGCTCGAGAACGGGTCGGCCCTTCGCCGCGTCGTGGGGGTCGGCCATGCCAACCTCGCGACGGGCAACTTCGCGTTCGCGCTGCGCCAGCAGCTGCTCGCTCGCGGCCTTGTCGGTGAAGGCGCGTTCAGTGGCGACGCGCCCGTCGGCGAGCTGGTAGGCGATCGTCCATCGCTTCTCCAGCTTTCCGGACCTCCAGTTCCTGCGCCTGTAGAGCGAGCGTCGCATGGGTCACAGGTTCGCAGAAGGAAGCCCGACGAGGTAGTGCTCGAGGTCGACAGCGAGGATCAGAGTGCGCTTTCCGCACTTCTTGGCGCGGATCGCTCCGATGGCGATCTGTCGCCGGACGTGTCGCTCGGAGACGCCCAGCGTCGCGGCAACCTCGTCGATGGAGTAGGCGATCGGCGCGCTCGAGCGGGCCCTCGTGGAAGGTTTGGCAGCAGCAATTGAGGGTGG
>CAYMRG010000381.1:0-1357 GCA_964392555.1 uncultured candidatus Brocadiaceae bacterium | reverse complement strand
CAGGGCTGCTCGCTGGTTGCGGAGGACGAGGAAGATGGGCGCCATCTCCTCGCGAATGATCTGCGCGATCGTCGCCACGTCCGTTCCGGGGCCAAGATCAGTGAGGCGATCTGCGACACGTTGTCCGAGCGATCGACCGAAACCGTCGCCAGTGATGCCATCGGCAGCGGCTTGGATCTCCCGGGCCCAGTCGTCCGCCTGCTCGCGTGGCTCTGGCCTCACGAGGCACGCTCCCGCCGCTCGGTCGCGGCCTCGGCGCGCAAGGCAGCGACCACAGACTCGATGTCGAAGCGGATCGTCTTGGGGCCGATGCGCACGAACGGGATTCGGCCAGTCTTGCGGAGCACGTCTACCGTGCCGCGTCCAACGCCCAGGAAACGGGCGAGGCCGTCGGCGTCCGGCAGGCGATCGACAGGTTCAGCTCGGGTTGCCATGCTCGCCCCTTACGCGACCGTGAACGGTCCGAGAAGTCAGCGCCGGGCCGTTGCCGCGTATTGCCGCGTTCGCTGCCGCAAATGGTGTCATCGAGCGCGCGCCCTCGTCTTCGCATCCCGCTCGCGCACGTCGGAGCCACGAACGCGGAACGGCTTCACCGGACTACGCCCGCTGTCCCTGCGGTCCTCCAGGAGCAGCGGAAGACCGTCTTCGCCGAGGACAGGCAGTGGTTCGCGCTTCCGCCTCGGCCACTTGCGCACCTTCCACACCGACACCCCCGACTTGCTCGCTGCTTCGTCGATCGGAAGCCACTCGTCGGCCTCGGCTGGTGGCGAGGCGATGCGTTGCCGCAGTTCGACGACCTCGCGCCGGAACGCATCGAGGAGACGCGCCCGGGCTTCGACCTCCTGCGGCCACGCACGCACGTCGATCGGGTCGATGCCGTCGATGCGCTCGCGCAAGGCTGCCGGCCGGTGCTTTTCGGCCCGCAGCACGAACCGCGCGCGCGCGCCCGGTCGGCTGAGCACGGCGTCGGGATCGCCGGCGAAATCGCTGAGCTTCAGCGGCGTCAGCGCGCCAATCGGTGCATCCAGGTCGCCCACAGTCTGCCCGCACGCCGCGAGGACCTCGTCGAGGAACCCGCATGCGCTCAGCGCGTCGTCTGACTTCAGCACGTTCCGCCCTCCACTTGCCGCCCTTGGAGAAAGTCGCGCCGTGAGCTGCAGGGCGGCTGCCGGCGGGTAGCTACTCCCGTCGTGCCCACGGCGCGCGCATCATGTTCGTGCGCGCGTGCCACGAAGCAAGACCTGGTTGATCCAGGCTGCAACCTCGGAACCGATCCACCGGACCGGCGACCTGCCCTGGCCGAAGAGCCGCCGCGGCGCCGGGAACGACCCTGCGAGCGCCCAGCGGCGCAGGACCG
>CAYMRG010000380.1:0-5591 GCA_964392555.1 uncultured candidatus Brocadiaceae bacterium | reverse complement strand
CCATTGGTAGATCTCAGGTGATGAGGAAGAGGAAAGCAATCCGACGCCCCACCACCTGAGACCCCCTTTCAAACCGTGCATGCGGATTTCCCGCACACGGCTTACCGATGGGCTCTTGGCGTCGCGGCATTACGCAGGCTCCGGGTATTGGACGGTGCCGCGCAGGCGATGGAGGCCGAAGGAGTGGAAGTAGTCGCGGTCCCAACGCTCGAACTCGCCCGCGCGCAGATGACGGCCCTTGCGCTGCACACGCAGCCGCTTGAGCCGCCGCCACACGTAGGTGTCGGCCTGGTTGAAACGCCGCGCCGCGTTCCCCGTGCGGAAGTAGTTGCCCCAGCCGCGCAGCAGCGGATTGAGGTCGTCGATCACCTCGCGGAGATCCGCGTGGCACCGCCCCCTCGGCGTCAACTCCCTCACCTTCTGCCGCAGCCGCTTCATCGAGCGCGCGCTCGGCCAGCGATGCAGGAAGTACAAACGTCGCCGTTCGCGCTCCCAGATCGCGCCGCTCATGCGCTTGTGCAGGTGGCAGCCGAGGAAGTCGAAACCTTCCTTGCCGTCGTACAGGTCCACTCGCCGCGTCTTCTCGGGGTGCAGCTCGAGACCGAGGCGCTCCAGGATCACCCGGATGCGTTGTTCGGCCTCCTCGCACTGTCGCTTCGTCTTGCAGATCACGACGAAATCGTCTGCGTAGCGCACCAGTTCTCCGAGCGGAGCACTGTGGCGCGTCCACAAAGTGTCGAGCACGTGCAGGTAGATGTTGGAAAGCAGCGGCGAGATCACGCCGCCCTGTGGCGTGCCCGCGAGATTCGCGCGCACCTCACCGTCCTCCATCACGCCCGCCGCGAGCCACTGGCGGATCAGCTTGAGCACCCGCTGGTCCGAGATGCGCTTCGCCACCAGCTTCATCAGCTTGTCGTGGTCGATGCTGCCGAAGTAGTCGCGGATGTCGGCATCCAGCACGTGATGGCCGCCCTTCGCCCCGAGCTTCCTCAGGGTCTCCAGCGCCATCAGCGTGCTGCGCTGCGGTCGGAAGCCGAAGCTGCAAGGCAGGAAGTCCGCCTCGAAGATCGGCTCCAACACCAGCTTCGCCGCCATCTGCACCACCCGGTCCCGGACCGTCGGGATGCCCAACGGTCGCCGCTTGCCATCAGCCTTCGGGATGTAGCGCCGCAGTACCGCCTGCGGCACATACTCGCCTGCGCGGAGCACGGCGGCGAGCTCTTCGAGGAAGCGCTCCACGCCGTAGTCCTCGACGTCCGCGATCGACTGGGCATCGAGCCCCGCCGTGCCGCGGTTCCGTCGCACGCGCCGCCATGCCTCCCACAGGACGTCACGCCTGTGGATGCGGTCGTACAGGGCATGGAAGCGCCTACCCGGTGCTTGCTTGGCCGCGATCCACAGCCGCCGTTGCAGTCGTCGGACTTTGTCCACGCGCGATTGCGCGGGGGGTTGGTTGGGACCGATCGAGTCGGCCATGCCCTCGCCCTTACCTGCTTCCGCGACCTGACCACCGCAGGGGCCCTTCCCTCCCGTCGCGTTGTTCGTCGCGACGTTCGTGAACGACGCTCGCGCGACGCTCGTCAGTACTACTGCCCCCTCGGACTCCCGCTGTGCAGGCTGCGATTTCGGCGTTGCCTTATGCGCTGGCCCCTGCCGCGACGACGGCGGCACAGACGGGTCTCTCGTGTTGCGCTCCCGACCTTGCACGCGTGCTGCACCCCGTACCCCGCCGTCGCGACCCGCGCCCATCTCCGAGCGTTGCGCGGGACGTGTTGCCTTCGCCGTGAAATGAGCGGCTCGGCCAACGGATTGTTCATCTGTCGAGGCTGCAGGCTTCACTTCATGTTGCGGCCCGCGTGCTTGCTCCCCGCTGCGCGGCTCTTGCCGCCTCACGGGCTTGTGATACCCCGCTCGGCCGCCACGGTCTCCCGGTGTCGGCTGGGGCCTGCTACCCGGCGCTTCGGCACCTACCGGGGCGGGACTGGCTCCCGCTGATCGAGAACGACGTGCGCCAGCCGGCTTCGGCCCCGGGGGGTCTCTGTCGTCTGTCGCGTCACGACGCACCATCGCCCGAGACGATAGGGGTCGCCGCACGATTGGCAAGCAAGCGGCGCGCACCGCGGCGAACCCGCGCGACGCGAGGCAGCGCGGGAACCGGCGATCAGCGCGTGCCGCCGAACAGGATGCGCAGGTTGCGGACGCCGGGCACCACGACCCCCCAGCCCAGGAACAGATCGAGCACGCCATCGCGGTTCCAATCGCCGACGTCGAGCGCCAGCGGTGCGCCGAGGTCGCCGACCCGGGTCGGTGAGACGGTCTGGCCCGTTCCGAACGCACCTGCACCCGAGCTGAGATGGAACACCACGGCCGTCGTCGGCGGGCTCGTCGGCGTGGCGCGGAATTCGACCGCCACGATCGCGTCGACGTTGCCGTCGCCGTTGACGTCGCCGAGCCGCAGCGCCCGTGGCGTGCCTGGCGGCAGCTGCTGCGGCGACGACAGGCTCTCGACGAACGCCTCGATCTCGACTTCGCCGTTGCCGCTGCCGGGCAGCGACACGTTGCGGAACAGCCGCAGCGTCCGGTCCCCGGCGCAGGCGACCAGCAGGTCGACGCGACCGTCGCGATCGAAGTCGGCCGCCGCCACCTGCTGCGGCGTCACGCCGGCCAGCATCACCTGCACGCCCTGCGGCTGCGCGCTCGGCAGCAGCACGTCGTCGGCGGGCGTCGCGCCGGCGTGGTAGCGGAAGAACCGCACGTGGTTGCCGTCGATCGCGCCGACCTGCGAGCCGACCGGGATCGCGACCGCCAGTTCCAGCTGCGTCGGTCCGCCGCTGGTGTCGCGGGCGAAGTCGCCGAGCGTCATCGACGACGCGTTGCCATGCACCGGCGTCAGCGCGGTCGGCACGTGGAACGGCAGCTCGCCGGCGGCCGGCGACGCCTTGCCGCGCAGCAACGCGATCGCGGCATCGCCCTCGCCGGGGTTCGTGGCGGCGAACACGAGCAGCGCGACGACGTCGAGCACGCCGTCGCCGTCGACGTCGCCGACGCGGATCCGCGTCGCATCGACGATGTCCGTGGTGTGATGGGCGAGGATGCTGCTCGCCAGCCGCAGCTCACTGCCGAGCAGCACCGTGGATCCCAACGTCTCCGGATCGATCAGCCAGATGCCGAGCCGCGACGACGCGTCGCAGAACACCAGGGTGTCGGCCGATCCGGGCGGCGAAGCGCGCAGCGCCAGCGAATGCGGCAACAGCCCCGGCTGCGCCAGCGACAGGCTGTTGCCGGGGAAGCCGCCGTAACCGTCGTTGCGGCTCAGGTCGACCGCGCCCGACCGCGCCAGGGCGAGGTCGCGCACGAGCTCGCCGCCGGCGATGCTCGTCGGGTGGAAGTTGCCGCTGACGATCGCCTCGATCGGCTGAGGGTGTTCATTGCCGGCATCGGGCGGCAGCAGCGTCAGCGAGGCCGAGACCGGCGGGGCCACGATCAGGCGGGTCGACAGGCGGCGTTCGCGCACCCCGTCGATCTCGCTCTCGTGGACGACGAACAGCGCGTCCTTGGCCAGCAGCGACTGCGTCGGCGGGAACGCCGCTCCGAAGTGCAGACCGCTGATCTGCAGCGGTCGTTCGCTGCCGGTGTCGATACCACCCGCGACCGAGAAGCCGGTGCCGTTGAACTGCAGCAGACCGAGCGACGCGACCTGCGGCTCGTCGCGCGCGGCCAGCGCCAGCTCGATCGGCGGCTGGCGATCGAGGTCGGCGACGATGCTCTGGCCGAGCGGTTCGATCAGGGTGAGCAGTGAGCCGGGCAACGGATCGTGGAACACGCGCGGCGGACCCTGCCCCAGCACGGCGACGGCCGGCAACGTCGCCGGCACGTTCGACAGCCCGGCCATCACGACGGCCAGCGACTGCAGCGGCGGGTTGGCGCAGGCGTGCACGCCGACGGCCGGCGAATCGGGCGCCGGCTGGTAGCCGGGGATCGCGAAGTCCTTCTGGGTGGCGACGAAATTGCCGAAGCCATCGCCCCAGGCGACGTCGAGCTGCAGCGTCGCACCGGCCAGGAGCGCGATGTCGGCGAAGCCATCGCCGTCGAAGTCGGCGATCTCGACGGCGTCGTAGCGCAGCGCTCGGACCGGCAGATCGATCGGCGGCGTGAACGCCGGCATGCCGATCCCCGTCGGCCGCGCCAGCCAGACCCGCGGCAGCGCGCCGACCGCGGCATCGGGCCCCGGCACGAGCACCACGTCGGTCAGCGCATCGCCGTCGATCCTCGCCGCGCGACAGATCGTCGTCCCGGCCTGCGCCGTGAACTTGAACACGTCGCCGAGCGGCGTCTGCGGCCGGGCGCGACCGAGCACCACGTGGTGCACCGCGGTCGTGGCGCCGACGTTGGCGATGAACAGGTCCGGCACATGGTCGCCGTCGAAATCGCCGCTGCACATGTCGCGCGGCTGGTGCTCGGCGGCGACCTCGTGGCTGCCGATCTGGCGCGGCACCGCGAACGGCTGGAACATGCCGTTCTCCTGCGCCAGCAACAGCTGCAGGAACGCGACGCCCGATTGTTCGGTCAGCACGGCGAAGTCCTCGACGATCGCCGGCCCCGGCGCGTCGTCGAGCGCGATCGCGCGGACCGCGACCGGTGCATGGTCGAGCACGATGCCGCGCGGGCCGAAGAACGGCTGCGGGTTCGCGAACAGGAACTTCTGCGTCGCCGTCACCTCGGCGGTGACCCCGCCTTCGAGGTCGACCCGCAGGACGATGTCGACCTGACCGGGCCGGCCGTCAGGCGACGCCGGCATCGTGAACACCAGCTGGAAGGCGTTGGACTCGGCGGCACGGAATTCCTCGAGCGGCAGGTCGGTGACGCGACCGTCCTTGGCGAACGACAGGTGCACGGCGCCGAACGCCAGCGGCTTGGGCGTCGCCGTCGACGTGAAATCGACCGGCACCAGGGCCGTGCCGTTCAGGTGGACCAGATCGCCGCCGGTCGTCGGCCCCTGGCTCGGCAGGGCGAGCGAGATGTCGGGCCGGTAGTAGACGTTCTCGACGCTCGTCGACTCGCCGGCGACCGCGTCGCGCACCACCAGCGACGCATGCGTCGGGAAGGTGTTGCCGGGCACCACGGCGCGCACCGCCGGCGCGCCGCCGAGCGTGGACAGCTCGAGCCCGGTGCAGCGCGGCGTGCCGGTCGGCGGCGCGCCGCCGACCGCGACGCCGTCGGGATCACGGGTCGTGACCAGCATCTGCAGCGCGTTCGGGTCGCTGCTGACGAGCCCGTCGACGTTGACCGTGACGACCTGGCCGAGCGGCGACAGGAACAGCGGCGCCGCGCCCGGTAGGTAGGCGCGCGGCTGGCGCAGCAGCAGGATCGGCGCCGGTGGCGCGACCTCCGCGGCCCCGACCAGCACGTGCAGCTGGCCGACGACGTCGCCGGCGGTCGGATCGGCGACGGCCGCGCGGATCGCCGCGGTGGCGAGCTCGAAGGAGATCTCGGTCGAACCACCCTGCCCGGTCACGCTCGCATTCGGCTGCTCGACGGTCTGCTGGGCGGCGGTGATCGTCACCCGCAGCGGCGCCGACGCGGGGATCTGC
>CAYMRG010000379.1:0-5612 GCA_964392555.1 uncultured candidatus Brocadiaceae bacterium | reverse complement strand
CACGACGGCTGCCGCGCAGGCGCCGCGCGAGCGGGCCCTGCAAGAGGTCGATCGCCAGGCTGCCGAGACCGCTCTCGGCGGGCGCCTCGAGGACCAGCACCAGGCCGCTGCGGACGATTTGCCAAGCGGCAGCATCCCTTGCCGCCGCGCTGGGCACGCCGCAACGCGCTGCAAGTTGCAGATCGGCGCCACGGGGGCTCGGGGCCAGGGTTACTTCCGGGCCTTGGCAGCTAGTGGACATTCGTGGTTCGTTCGGTTCGGCAGCAATTCCAATCGGGTGAACCTGAAAGCATGCAGCCAACGTCCTAGCCTTACCACCGGGCCATCCGCTTCCTCCTCCGTTCCGGGCCCGGCTCCGACCTCCTCGATCTCGAGCCCTTTCCGATCGCAAGTGCTAGACTTTCGCAGATCGTAATCGGCCCGCGGTCCGGCGGTCCTCGGACAGGTTCCCCTTCCTCCCAGAGTTCCGGTTTCCTCCCCTCCTACCTCCATGCGGCGACTGCACCTCAAGTTGTTCTACCTGCGCACGCGCGTGAAGCGTGAAGCCCAGGGCGTCACGGCAAAGATACTGGGCGTTCGTCCCGCGACGATGTCCCATCTCGAACAGGGAAGGTCCCTTCCGACCCTGCCGATGCTGCTCGCCCTGTGCAAGCACTATGACGTCACGCCGACCTACCTGCTCGACGACGAGCGGCCGATCGAGCCCAAGAGCCGCGACCGCTGGAACGAGCGCAACGACGTGATCGCCCGGGGCAGCTGGCTCGAGGTCGGCGACGGCGCGCTCGTCACCGCCCACGACGGAGCCCGCCTGGTCGCCGTCCAAGCCGGTTCGCGCCACTACGATGCGGCGGCCCAGGCGCAGCGCCTGACGTGCCCGAACGCCGCCTCGGTCAAGGAGCTCGACGCCGCGCTGGTCACCGGTGGCGTGCAGCGTGACAAGGAGCTCGAAGAGACCCTGTCGCGCGAACTGCTCGGCCAGCGCAAGCCGCGCAACAAGCCGGTCGCGAAGAGCGTCCTGGCCAAGTCGTCGATCGCCCAAATGGCGAACGGCTGATCGCCATCCGTTGATCCGCCGCGCCCGCGCCGTCGCCTACGGTGCGGGCGCGGTCACGTACGGTCGACGGTGGCGCGGCACACGGCGGCGATGCGCGCTGCGAAAACGCCGAGATCGTAGTTCGCGACGGCGTGGGACCGCGCCGCCCGGCCGAGCGCCATCCGCCGCGGGGCATCGCGCAGCAGGCCGGCCAGGGCGGCCGCCAGCGCCGGCGCATCGCCAGGGGCGACCAGCACACCCGTGCGGCCGTCGTCGATCAGTTCGGGCACGCCGCCGAGCGCAGAGGCCACGACCGCGCGCCCGACGGCCTGGCCTTCGGCGACCGCGCGCGGCGCCGACTCCAGCGCCGTGCTCGGCACGGCGACCACGTCGAGGTCGGCGAATGCCGCGGCGGGCTGGTCGAGATGGCCGACGAAGTGCGTGCGGTCGGCGATGCCGAGCTCGACCGCGAGGTGCCGCAGCGTGTCCGTGAAGCCGGCGATCCGCGGCTGCGAACCGGCGAACGCTTCGCCGCCGACGATGGCGAGGTGCGGGGCCAGGCCATCGGCCGGGGTGGCGGAGCCGGGCAGCTGCGCGAACGCGCGCAGCAGCACCTCGTGGCCCTTGTGCGGGTCGATGCGGCCGACGATGCCGACCAGCGGCACGTCGGGGGGCAACCCGAGCCGGGCGCGCAGCGCGCCGGGCGGGGCGGTGAAGAACGCCGGCGCGACGCCGTTCGGCACGACCTGCACGTTCGCGCGGGCGAACGCCGCGCCGAGGGCGGCGCGCGCACCGGCCGCCGACGGCGCGACGACCGCGGCGGCCCGACGTGCCGCTGCGCGCGTGATCGCCGCGGTCGCGACGATGTGCACGTGCCAGAGGCAGCGCAGGCCGCGGTGTTGCGCCAGCACGCCGGCATAGCCGGCGATCATCGTGTTGGCGTAGAGCAGCGGCGCGCCGAGTTCGGCCGCGAGCCGGCGCAGGGCCCGCGCCGCGCGCGGCAGCCCGAGCACCTTGCGCAGCGGCGACGCCGTGCCGAACGGCACCGTGTGCACCGCCACGCCGAGCGCCCGCGCCCGGTCGGGCAGCGGGCCGGGGCCCGGGCAGGCGAGGTGCGGCGTCCACTGCGCGCGATCGAGCGACGCCAGCAGGTCCGCGAGCACGGTCTCCGCGCCGCCCCATTCGACGACGTGGCTGCAGAACAGGATCGGCCGGGCGCCCACGGCGCAGAGGCTACGGGGCCCGGCGCGCGCCGCCAGGATCCGTTGGTGCTGTCGTTACGGGATCCGGACCTCCTACCCGCATGGCGATGCGACGCCGGCCCGGACGCCGGGACCTTGCGGGAGGTACGGGCCTTGCTTGCCGGCGGCGCTCTCTCCCCCGAGGTTCGACCGTGCTGCGACTCCTCCCATCGATCTCCGCCTCCCTTGCCTTCGTCTCGCTCGGTTCGATCGCGGTCGCCCAGTGTGGCCTCGCCTGGCTGCCCGGCTATGGCTGCCCCGGAACCAACGGTTCGGTCACGGCGATGACGAGGTGGGACCCGGACGGCGCTGGTCCCGCCCCCGAGGTCGTCGTGCTCGGCGGCTGGTTCTCGGTCGCCGGTGACATCGCGTGCGACGGGCTTGCGACGTTGGATCCCGCGACCGGCACGTTCGCGGCGATTGCCCCGCCGCCGCTGCCGATCCCTGGCGAGCTGGTCGTCGCGGCCTTGACGGTGCTGCCGACCGGCGAGCTGGTCGTCGGCTACCGCAGTTCGGCGATCTACAACCTCGCGCGCGTCGCGACGTTCGACGGCGCCGCATGGACCGTGCTCGGCGCCGACTTCGCCGACCAGGTCAACGCGATCCACGTTCGGCCGAACGGCGATCTGGTCGCCGGCGGTGCGTTCGCGAGCGTCGCCGGCAGTGCCTTTGGCGGCATCGCCCGGTGGAACGGGGTCGCCTGGCAGGCCGTCGGCGGCGGTGTGGATGGACCTGTGCAAGGATTCGCCGACGAGACCGGCGGCGCGCTGCTCGCGTGTGGCTCGTTCGCCACCGCCGGCGCGACGGCCGTCGGCGGTGTCGCTCGCTGGAACGGCACGGCGTGGACTGCGGTGGGTGGCGCCGTCAGCTATCCCAACGCGGTCGCCGTGGTCGGCGGTCAGGTGTTCGTCGCGTCCTACTACGGTCTTCTGCAACTCGTCGGCGGTGTCTGGAGCGTCGTGCCTGGTCTCGCGGCCGGCCCGTATTCGCAGGCACAGATCGATGGCCTTGCCGTGCTCGCCAACGGCCACCTCGTCGCCAGCGGTGTCATCGACAGCGTTGGCGGCATCGGCACGCGGGGGATCGCCGAGCTGGATCCGGTGGGTGGCACGTGGACGACGTTCGGTCTGGGCCTGGGCGACAACCTGCTCTCGCCGCGCGCGCGCATCGTGGAGCTCGCCAGCGGCGACCTCGTGGTCGGCGGTGCGTTCTCCGTCGCGGATGGTTCGCTGGTGGCCGGCCTCGCGCGATGGAACGGAACGCAGTGGTCGTCGTTCGGCACGGGGCCGGGGCCGACCAGTCACTGCGCCGTGGTCATCGATGACGTGACGTTCGCGATCGGCGGCGACTTCCCCGGCAGCCCCTACCGCCACGTCATGGCCTGGAATGGTTCGGCGTGGACCCCGCTCGGTGGCGGGCTCGGTGGCCCGGTCCAGGACCTCGTGCGCCTGCCCAACGGCGATCTCGTGGCGGCCGGGGCGTTCGCCGTCACCGGCACCGGTGCGGTGGCGCGCGGCCTCGCCCGCTGGGACGGCTCGAGCTGGAGCGAACTCGGCGGCGGTCTGCAGTACTTCGCCAACGTCGGGGTCGCCCGCGAACTGCTGGTGCGCGCCAATGGGGACCTGGTGGTCGTCGGTGCGTTCACGTCGGCGGGTGGCGTCGCTTGCGCCAACATCGCGATCTGGAACGGCGTCGCCTGGTCGAGCCCGGGCGGTGGCCTGCCGGCTGCGGCCACGAACATCGCCGAAGGTCCGACTGGCGACCTGTTCGTCGCCACGTCGGTTGGATCCGGCCTCAATCTCCAATGCGTCCAGCGGTGGGACGGTGCCGCCTGGACGATCGTGCACACGCTGCAGAACGCCGAGGGCATCGAGGACCTCGCCGTGCTCGCCGACGGCTCCCTCGCGGTCGCCGGCACCCTGAGCCTGTTCTATGGCTCGCAGTGGCGCGGCTTCTTCGAGGCCGTCCACGGCGGTTTCGTCGACCGCTACGACAGCTTCGATCTACGCACTCGCGTGTTCGGCCTCGTGCCGCTGCCGGGGGGCGACGTCCTCGTTTCCGGGACCTTCGCCAGCCTGGCACCGCCGGTCGGCGCGCCGGTGTTCGGCAACGGCTGTGTGCGTTGGTCGTCGACCAGTGGCGCCTTCGTGCCCTCGCCGGACGCGGCGGGCGTGGTGGACGCCACCGTGTTTCCCAACGGCGATCTGCTGCTGTGCGGCAGCGGCCTCCACGTCCCGGGTCAGGCGCTGTGGCAGGTGGCGAGGCTCGCGTCGACCTGCCCGGCGGCGTCGACCAGCGGCGGCGCCGGCTGCAGCGGCAGCGGTGGCGCGAACGTGCTGACGACCACGCGCCTGCCATGGCTCGGCGATACGTGCTCGCTCGAGGCGACGGGCATGCCGGCGCAGGGGATCGCCGTCGGCGTGCGCGGGCTCGGGACGCAGTCACTGCTGCTCGCAACGGTGCTGCCGCAGGCGGCGGCCGGCTGCACGTTGCTCGTCACGCCGGATCTGCTCGACCTCTACCTGCCGGTCGCGGGTCGCGTCGCGATCGACATCCCACTGCCGAACATCGCGGCGCTGGTCGGCATGTCGTTCGCGCAGCAGGTGGTCGCCTTCGAGATCACGGCTGTGGGCGGGATCGGCGCCGTGACCTCGACCAACCGGCAGATGCTGACGATCGGCGTGTTTTGACGGCTCGGGAGCTGAAGTCGCCATGCCATGGGCGCCGATAGCCTCACCGTGGCCGAGGTCTGCGAGCAGCCGGAGGTGGCGATCGTCATCCCGTGCTACCGCTACGCGCAGTTCCTGCCCGAGGCGGTCGCCAGTGCCGTGGCGCAGACCTGGCGCAACCTGCGCATCGTCGTCGTCGACGACGGCAGCCCCGACGACACGGCGGCCGTGGCCGAACGGCTGATCCGCCAGTTCCCGACGCGGCGCATCGAACTGCTGCGGCAGCCCAACCAGGGCCTCGCCGCGGCGCGCAACGCGGGCATCCGCGCGACGTCGAGCCCGCTGCTCCTGCCGCTCGACGCCGACGACCGCCTGGCACCGCTGGCCGTCGAACGGCTGGTCGCAGCGCTCGTCGCGAACAACGCCGACGTCGCGACGCCGCTCGGGCGCACGTTCGGCGACGAGGATCGTCCGCTGGTGACGCTGCCGGTGACGCGGCGCCGCCTAACGGCCAACAACTGCCTCGTCTACGCGAGCCTGTTCACGCGGCGCCTGTTCGACGCGATCGGCGGCTACCGGCCGCTGGCGCCCGGCTACGAGGACTGGGACTTCTGGCTGGGTGCGCTGGCGCAGGGGGCGCGGTTCACGCACGTCGCCGAGCCGCTGTTC
>CAYMRG010000378.1:4211-5646 GCA_964392555.1 uncultured candidatus Brocadiaceae bacterium | reverse complement strand
CGAAGCCATCGCCCCCGGGCGTCCGCCCGAGTCGGCACCGGCGGCCGTGACGGCCGCGACCGCGGGCGCACCGGACAAGGCCAAGCCCGACCAGGGCGGCGCCGACGAGGCGCGCCAGCAGCAGAAGGAGCTGCGGCAGAAGCGCCACGAACTCGACTACGCGCGGGTCGAGCAGCAGACCGCGGCGATCGACGAACGGGTGCGGCAGCTCGCCGTCGCGGCGGAGCTGGCCAAGACCGGCACGGCGCTCGACGCGGCGCGCACCGACCTCGAGGTGTTCCTGAAGGACGTCAAGCCGCGCGAGCTGGCGGCCCACCGGATCTCGCTCGACCGCAGCACCTACTCGGCGGAGCACGAGAAGGATGAACTCGGCGAGCTGGTCGCGATGTACGACGCCGACGAATTCGCCAAGACGACCAAGGAGCTGGTGCTGAAGCGCGGCCGCCGCGGCGTCGAGATCGCCGAGCGCGAGCTGGCCGTCGAACAGAAGGAATACGCGCACTTCGAGCAGCACGAGCTGCCGCAGCGCGAGCGCGAGCTGCGGCAGAAGCTCGCCGACGCCGAGCTCGAGCGGCAGAAGGCCGAGGCCGAGGCGGACAAGGCCAAGCTCGAGCTCGACCTCGCGAAGCAGAAGCTGCGCGACCGCATGGCCGATCTCGAGGAGGAGATCGCCGAGCTGGCGAAGAAGGTCGCGGCGGGGAAGCCGTGAAGGCGTTCGCGTTCGCGGCGCTGCTCGCCGGCGTGGCCGCGGCGCAGCAGGCCGCGCCTGCTGCACCCGCCGCACCCGAGGCGCCCGCCGTCGACCTGACGACGCGCGCCGCGGCGCAGGCCGGCGTCGACCGGGCGGTGGCGTTCTTCGTCGCGACGCAGAATCCCGACGGCTCGTGGGGCTCGACCTCGTGCGACACGACGCTGGAGATGTCGTTCGCGGTCGAGACTCACTACGCGTGGGCGGTCGCCGCCAACGCGCTGGCGACGCTGACGCTGCTGCGCGCGCCCGAGACGCCGGAGCGGCGGCGCGCGCTCGACCGCGCCGTGCGCTGGCTGTGCGATTGCCGGATGACGGCGCGCGGCTCGACGTGGGACAACGACGCGGTCTGGGGCTGGCTCTACGGTTCGGTCGCGATGGTCGACATCGCGCGCGACCCGCGCTACGCGACCGACGTCTGGCACTCGGACGTCGCGCGCCGCGGCCGCGAGTTCGTCGGCTGGCTGGCGAAGAACCAGGAGCCGACCGGTGGCTTCGGCTACTACGACGACCCGCCGTACACGCGCCGGCCGAAGTGGGGGACCAGCTTCTCGACCGCCGCCGTCGGTCCCGCGCTGGCACTCGCCACGGGCCTCGGCTGGCTGCCGGACGACGCGACCGCGCGCCGCGCCGCGGACTACGTGCGGCGGTGTCGGCTGCCGAACGGCGCCTACGAATACGACCTCA
>CAYMRG010000378.1:0-4201 GCA_964392555.1 uncultured candidatus Brocadiaceae bacterium | reverse complement strand
CCCGGTGCCGCGGGTCACCGGCGGCGAGCAGATCAACGACGTCAAGGGCAGCCTCGGCCGCATCCAGGCCTGCAACTGGGCGCTGCGGCGGCTCGGCGACCCGGCGATCACCGAGGCGCACGTGCGCCAGGGGCTGACGCAGTTCTTCGAGCACCACAAGTTCCTCGCCGTCGCCCGCATGCGGCCGATCCCGCACGAGGCCTACTACCAGAACGCCGGCTACTTCTTCTTCTTCGCCCACTACTACTGCGGTCTCGTGATCGGCGAGCTGCCGGCCGGTGAGCGCGAGGGCTGGCACGCGCGCCTGCGGCCGAAGGTGCTCGAGACGCAGCGCGCCGACGGGTCCTACTGCGACTTCCTCGGCTCGAGCTACATGGTCACCGCGTCGACCGCGTTCGCGACGATGGCGCTGCTGGCCGGGCTGTGACGGCGACCGGGAAATCCGTTCCGGCCGGGCGTCGTTGACCACCCGGCGGCGGGCGCCTACTGTCTCCGGCCCGTTTCCAGGCCCGCCTGGCCGAACCCCTTGCGAACGACCGTCCCCCTCGAGAATGGCCTGATCATCGGCGGCGACGGCTTCGTCGTCATGGCCGGGCCCTGCGCGGTCGAGACCCGCGACCTGCTGCTGCAGACCGCCCAGGCCGTCAAGGCCGCCGGCGCCACCGTGCTGCGCGGCGGCGCCTTCAAGCCGCGCACCTCGCCGCGTTCCTTCCAGGGGCTCGGCCGAGCGGGGCTCGAACTGTTGGGCGAGGCGTCGCGGCTGACCGGCCTGCCGGTGGTCACCGAGGTGCTCGACCCGCGCGACGTCGAGATCGTCGCCGAGCACGCCGCGATCCTGCAGGTCGGCAGCCGCAACATGCAGAACTTCCCGCTGTTGCGTGAGGTCGGTCGGCAGCGGCGGCCGGTCCTGCTGAAGCGCGGCGCGGCGGCGACGCTCGACGAGCTGCTGCTCGCGGCCGACTACATCCTGCAGGAAGGCAACCCCCACGTGATGCTGTGCGAACGCGGCGTCCGCGGCTTCGACCCGACGACGCGCTACGTGCTCGATCTGGCGGCGGTGCCGGCGCTGCGCGCGCGCACGCCACTGCCGATCGTCGTCGACCCGAGCCACGGCACGGGCGACGCGAGCCTGGTCGCGCCGATGGCCAAGGCCGCGCTCGCGGCCGGTGCCGACGCGCTGCTGATCGAGGTGCACCCGGCCCCCGAGCAGGCGCTGTGCGACGGCAAGCAGGCGCTGCGGCCGGCTTTGTTCGCAGATTTGCTGGCGGAACTACGGCGCCTCGTGCCACTCTGTGGCCGACGCTGGCTCGCCCCGACCGGCTCACCGGCGGGCGCGGCGGCGCCGCGCGGCCCCAAGGGTCGGCAGACAGGCTCGTTCGACGACGAGGTCATCGCACCGTGACGAACCGCTCGCGCAAACCGTACATCGCCGGCAACTGGAAGATGAACCTCGACCGCGCGCGGTCGCTGGACCTCATCAAGACCGTCAAGGGTCGCCTCGGCGATGGCAACGACCGCGAGGTCGCGTTCTTCGTGCCGGCGATCTACCTCGCCGACGTGACCGCGGTGGCGCAGGGTTCGCCGCTCGGCGTCGGCGGCCAGAACATCTGGTACGAGGCCAACGGCGCGTTCACCGGCGAGCTGGCGCCGCGCATGCTGCGCGAGGTCGGGGCCGACCGCGCGCTGATCGGCCACAGCGAGCGGCGGCACGTCTTCCACGAGCCGGACGACTGGATGGGCCGCAAGGTGCGCGCTGCGCTCGATTGCGACCTGCTGCCGATCTACTGCGTCGGCGAGACCCTCGACGAGCGCAAGGGCAACCGCACCGACCGCGTGCTGAAGCGGCAGCTCGAGAGCGGCTTCGAGAAGGTCCGGCCCGAGGACGCGCACCGCGTCACGGTCGCCTACGAGCCGGTCTGGGCGATCGGCACCGGCGAGACCGCGACCACCGAGCAGGTCGAGGCCGCGCACAAGACGATCCGCAAGTGGCTGGCGCAGCGCCTCGGCGACGACGCCGCGAACCTGATCCGCATCCTCTACGGCGGCAGCGTCAAGCCCGACAATGCCAAGGAGCTGATGGCGCTGCCGAGCGTCGACGGCCTCCTGGTCGGCGGCGCGAGCCTGCAGGCCGAGACCTTCCTTCCCATCATCGAATACGACCTGCGCTGACGGACCGCGGCGCGCGAGACTGCAATGCACATCCTGCACTACATCGGTTGGCTGTTGTTCTTCGTCTCGGCGGTGCTGATGACCGTCGTCATCCTGCTGCAGGAGTCGAAGGGCGGCGGCCTCGCCGAAGCGTTCGGCGGCGTCGGCGCCGAGACGTTCGGCGTCAAGTCGGGCGGCATCAACCGCTTCACGTTCCTGCTCGCGGCGATCTTCTGCGGCTCGGCGATCCTGATCACGTCGACCTGGAACGCGTGATCGTGCGGTCCTTCTGACGGCCTGATCGCCGCGGCCCGCCGATCGCGAGCCCGGCGCCGAGTCCCATGCGGCGTGCCCCGAACAGCATGACCGGCGTCGGCTTCGCCGCCGGCGCCACCGAGGTCGGCGACCTGCGGATCGAAGTGCGCGCGGTCAACGGCAAGAGCCTCGCGACCAAGCTGCGCCTGCCGCCGTCGTGCAACGCCTACGCGGCGGCGATCGAGGACCTGCTGCGCGAGCAGCTGCGGCGCGGCAGCGTGACGGTGGCGATCGAGGTGCTCGACGGCGGCGTCGCGCTGCCTTCGCCCGAGGTCCTGCGCGCCCTGGCCGATCGCATGCACCACCTGGCCGGTGAGCTGCGGCTCGCGCCGCCGAGCCTGACCGAGCTGATCGGCCTCGCCAACGCCGCCGCGCGGGCCGAGTCGAGCACGTCGCGGCCGTTGCCGCAGCGCTTCGCCGCGCTGTGCACCGAGGCGCTGCGCGACCTGCAGCGCCACCGCGCCAGCGAGGGCGTGCAGACCGTCGCCGCGATCGAGGAGCAGCTCGGCACCTGCGAACGGCTGGTCGCGACCGCGGCGCTGCGCGCCCCCGAACTGGTGCTGCGTTACCGCGAGAACCTGATGCAGCGCGTGCGCGAACTCGCCGAGGCGCAGCTCGGCGCGCCGATCCCGGCGTTCGACCTGGTGCGCGAGGTCGCGGCGTTCGCCGACCGCGTCGACGTCGCCGAAGAACTGCAGCGGCTCGGCGCGCACATCGCCGAGTTCCGGCGCGTGCTCGGCGAGGCCAACGAGGTCGGCCGGCGGCTCGAATTCCTGCTGCAGGAGATGCTGCGCGAGACCAACACGCTGGCGTCGAAGTCGCCGGACACGCAACAGGCCCACACCGCGGTCGCGCTGAAGACCGCGATCGAACGCATGCGCGAACAGGCGGCGAACCTCGAATGACGGCCATGAATCCGCGCGGCCAGCTCGTCGTGATCTCGGGGCCCTCGGGCGCCGGCAAGACCTCGGTCTGCCGCGCGCTGAAGCAGCATCCCGACGTCGAGTTCTCGGTGTCGGCGACGACGCGGGCGATGCGCGCCGGCGAGCGCGACGGCGTCGACTACCACTTCCTGTCGCGCGAGGACTTCCAGCGGCGGCTGGGCGAGAACCAGTTCCTCGAATGGGCGACCTACAACGGCAACCTCTACGGCACGCCGCGGTGGCCGATGGACAACGCGCTGGCGAAGGGCAAGACGTTCCTGGTCGAGATCGAGGTCAAGGGCACGCGCCAGCTGCGCGAGCGCGGCATCCCGGGCCTGTACGTGTTCATCGCGCCGCCGAGCGTCGCCGAGCTGCGCGCGCGGCTCGAACGCCGCGGCAGCAACGACGCGGTCGAGATCGACCAGCGCGTCAAGATCGCCGAGGAGGAGATCGCCGCCGCGCGCGAGATCGTCGCCGGTCATCCGCTCTACGACGTGACCGTCGAGAACCGCGATCTCGACGCGACCATCCGCCACATCGAGGGTCTGCTGTGGCCGCGGTGAAGCGCGTGCTGCTCGGCGTCGGCGGCGGCATCGCCGCCTACAAGCTCGCGGCGCTGGCGTCGCGGCTGGTGCAGGCCGACGTCGCCGTGCGCGTGGCGATGACGCCGCACGCGACCGAGTTCATAGGCGCGCTGACGTTCGAGGGGCTGACCGGTCGCAAGGTGATCCGGTCGTCGACGCAGGTCGATCCCGATGGCGAGGTGCCGCACATCGCCGCCGCGCGCTGGGCCCAGGTCTACGTGATCGCGCCCG
>CAYMRG010000377.1:0-5669 GCA_964392555.1 uncultured candidatus Brocadiaceae bacterium | reverse complement strand
GGCCGGCCGCGGCAGCTCTATGTCGGCGAGCCGCGCCGCGCCTACGTGCCGATCTGCGCGCGCACGTAGTTGCTGGTCGTCCAGCCGAACGCGTTGGCCGTCGGGTCGAAGCACGCCCACTGCCCGTAGAGCCGGACGCCGGTCAAGGTCGGATCGTTCGGCACCGTGAGCGCCTGCGACGCGGCGCCGGCGCCGTCGGTCAGCGCGGCCGCGAGGTCGCCGAGCTCGGTGTAGAGCAGGCACGCCGGCATGCCGAGCAGGCCGAGATCGACGGGGTACGGCGACGCGTTGGTGAAGCCGAGGATGCGCAGACCGAGCGAACCCGGCAGACCGTCGGCCAGCGCGAACGTCACGGTCTGCCCGAGCTGTGGCAGGCCGAGCACGGCCATGCGCGGCGCGCTGCCGGTGCTGCCCGCGCAGCCGACGCCGTGGCTCGAGACCTTGGCGACGCCCAGGTCGATCTCGATCTTCAACGCGAACGTGCCGGTCAACGTGCCGGTCGCCGGCGGCTGCGTCGTCCAGTTGTTGGCGTAGACGCGCTGGTGCGAACCGGCGCGCAGTCCCGCGCTGCCGAGCGCGCCGGTCGCGGTCCACTGCGATCCCGTCACCGTGACCTCGACGACGAGGTTGTCGACGCCGTTGTAGGCGAACGCCTGCTGCAGGCCGACGTCCTGCCACGAACTCGCCGGCAGGTTCCAGTCGTAGTTGCTGCCCGACACGACCGTGGTCACGTCGGTGACCATGTTCTGGGCAAAGGTCGCGACCAGCGAACCGGTGCCGGGCTTGTGCGCGAGGCGCACCTCGATCGTGTCGAAGTGGTGGCGACCTTCGCCGCACTGGGCGAAGCCGATGCCGGTGATCAGGCCGGGCGCGTTGTTCAGCTCGGCCGCGGTGACGAGTTGCTGGTACTTGAGGTTGGCGCCGCCGGTCGAGCCGAACGGGAAGACGTTGCAGTTCCCGGTCGTGGCGTCGTTGTCGGGGACGAAGAACGACTGGGCCGGCAGGGCGGCCGCGGCGAGCATGAGGCTCGCGAGGTGGATGCGCATGGGGTTCCTGGTGTGCCGATCCTACGCCGGCGGGCCATCCGGCGGCTCGTCCGTCCGGCTGGGTGCACCGAAAGCGCCCCGGCGCCGAGAACTCGGTCCGCGCGACCGGATCGCCGCGTAGAGATGGCCGTTCCTCCGGAGGCCCATGCGCAGTACCTCGATCACCAGCCCGCTCACCGCGGCGCTCGCCGCCGTTCTGTCCACCGTACCCGCGGTCGCCCAGCTCACGGTCACCGCGGTGACCCCCGCCAACAACGCCCGCAGCGTGTCGCCGGCTGCCAGCGTCTCGGTCACGTTCGCGTCGCCGGTCGATCCGACGACGATCACGCCGCAGACATTCCGCCTGCTCGGCCGCTGGAGCGGTCCGGTCCCCGGCCAGCTCGCGGTCGACACCGCCGGCACGACCGTCACGTTCACGCCGTCGCGGCCGCTGTTCGCCTGCGAGATCGCGACGCTGTGGCTGTCGCACGGCGTGCATGCGGCGACCGGCGCACCGCTGGCCGGCGGCTTCACCGCGATGTGGTTCGTCGCGGCGGCGCCATCGAGCGGCAACTTCGTGCTCGACCAGGTCGTCGACTACCGGCTGCCCGGCGAGGGCCTGATCCGCACCTACGGCTTCTTCGCCGGCGACGTCGACCGCGACGGCTCGCCCGACATGAGCTCGACCAACGAGGTCGCGTTCGACATCCGTCTGCTGAAGAACGACGGCTGCGGCCACTACGGTCCGCTGGTCCGCACGCAGATGCCGAACGGCGAGGAGCCGAGCCCGAACGAGGGCGGCGACTTCAACGGCGACGGCTGGCTCGACCTCGCGACCGGCAACCAGAACGGCAATTCGGTCGCGGTGTTCTTGAACGACGGCGCCGGCAACTACCTGCCGCCGATCGTCACCCCGATCGGCGGCAGCGTGCACGGCCTCGCCGTCGCCGACATCGACGCCGACGGCTGGCTCGACGTGCTCGCCACCAACCAGCAGGACCTGGTGCTGGTGCGCAACCTCGGCAACGGCACGTTCGCCGCGCCGGTGTTCGTCGCATCGGGCGGCAACGGGCCGTGGTCGCTCGGCGTCGCCGACGCCAACGGCGACGGCCGCATCGACGCGTTCGTCGGCAACGCGTGGACGTCGAACGTCACGCTGCTGCTCGGCAACGGCGCGGGCGGCTTCACCCCGTCGCAGACGATCGGCTGCGGCGGCTGGCCGTGGCAGATGGCGGTCGGCGATGTCGACGGCGACGGCAAGGTCGACTGCGTGCTCGCCGAGGCGACCAACGGCCGCGCCGCGATCGTGCGCGGCAACGGCCTCGGCGGCATGCTGCCGGCCAGCTACTACCCGGTCGGCCAGAATCCCGTGTCGGTCGACATCGGCGACCTCGAAGGCGACGGCGACCTCGACGTCGTCATCGGCAGCTTCAGCAACGCCAACGCGACGCTGTGGCGCAACAACGGCAACGGCACGTTCGCCAACCCGTCGACCGTCACGTCGACCTCGGCCGGCTCCTGCGCCGTGATCGTCGACTTCGACCGCGACGGCGACACCGACGTGATCCTCGTCGACGAACTCGACGACAAGGCGTTCGTCTGGCGGCAGACCGGGCCGGCCCCCGCCGGCGTGCAGCCGCCGAGCTGCGACGCCGCGCTGCGCGTCGACAGCTTCGCCAACCGCGGCGGCTTCGCCGGCGCGCCCGCGCACGCGGCACCCGCCGGTGGCCAGGTGTTCCTCGGCGTCAGCGGCGGCGCGTCGCAGTTCTACGCGCTGTTCGTCGGCGTGCCGCTGGCGAACGGCGTGCCGTCGCCGTTCGGCCTGCTCAACCTCGATCCGGGCCAGCCGTTCGCCTCGGTGCTCGGCGGGCTGCTCGACGGCTTCGGCGAGACCCTGGTGCCGGTTGCGGTCCCGCTCGGCCTGCCGCCCGGCGGCACGCTGACGATGCAGTGCCTCGTCACCGCGCCCGCGGGGCTCGTGACGACCAATCCGGAGCAGCTGGTGTTCTGACGCGGCGCCCGCACCTCACCGGCGCATCGCGATCACCGACGCGCGAACACCCTGGGCTCGCGTTCGGTCCACCACAGCAGCTCCAGCGCTTGGCCGGTGAGACGCGCGCGGAGCCGCTCGTTGCCTTCGATGGCGAAAGTGCCGTCCTCGATCATCGGCACGAGGCGCGCCGTCGGCCGGCCCGGGCGCTGGAGCCAGAGAGAGCCTTCGGCGAAGACGACCTCCAGCTCGCCGAAACCCACGTTCGCCTCGCCATAGTGCGCGGCCAACGCCTGCAGGCGCGCCGCCGGGAACGTGACCGGGTGCAGCCGCGCCGCCACCGCAACGCTCGCCCAGGCATACTCGAGACGCGCCTCGGGCGGCGCATCGACGGCCGCGGTCAGAGCGGCCAGCGCCAACTCCTGGGCCATGTCCGGGGCCTGCGCGGGCGCGCACGCGACGTCCGGCTCGACGCCGACGCCTTCCCAATTCGTCTGGCTGACGACGTGGACCGGGCGGCCATACGAGACGCTCAGGATGAAGCAGGGCGCGATCGGCAGCAGACGGTTGTTGTTCGCGGCACCCACCGTCTTCGCGCCGACGATCGTCGCGAGCCGGAACTGCTGCAGGTCGTAGGCGACCGCCTCGGCCGCCGAGGCGGTCTCGCCATCGACGAGCACGAAGAGCGGCTTGCCGATGAGGCGCCCTGCGGGCAGGTGATCGAGCGCCAGCGACCGCTCGGGCGGAGCGTCCCCAGCCAGCGCCGTGTAGTCGTGCACGCCGGCCGCCAGGAAGTGGCTGACGAAGTAGTGGGCCGCCGCGCTCGTGCCGCCGCCGTTACCGCGCAGGTCGACGATCCAGGCGTCCCCATCCTTCAGGAACCGCATCGCCGCGTCGTAGGCCGACCCCGTCTCATCGGCCACCCAGTCGAAGCGGGTGATGCGCAGGTAGCGGAGGTTGCCCGGCAGGATGCGCATCTCGGCCAGGCCATGGTGGCGGCGGAGCGCGCCGCGTCGACGGAACGCATCCTCGCCGGCGTCGCCGTGCGCCGGGGCGACGGCGGCCGCATACGCCGCGGGATCGACCGTGAGCGCGAGATGCTCATCGCGGGCGACGTCGCGCAGGTCGCTGGTCACGCGGTCGGCGAACACCTTCGGGTCGTCGACGTCGTAGCGGCCAGCACGCCCTTCGCGGTCCAGCCGTTCGACGATCCTCGGCCGCAGTTCGGGATCGACGTAGATCGCGGTGAACCTCGCCGCGATCTCCTCGAGCGCATGGGCCCGCGACGCCACCGACAGCGGCCCAACGGTCGGCGCCTCCTGCGCGGCGACGCCACGCACGAAGGGTGAAGCACAGGTCGCGGCGAGCGGGATCGCAAACGCACGGAGGCAGCGAAAGCAGTTCATCGATGGGCTCGGCGGGCCGGTTTGCGACCACCTTTGCCGCGCCGCGCCGCCGCGATGCGTTCGGCGAAGGGAACCCGTTCGAGCGCGGCAATCGCTTCGCCGAGCACGACCGGGAGCGGCACGGACAGTTCCCCGTCGAGGGCGCGCGCCGCGGCATTGGTGGCCGCCCACTGCCGACGAAGGCGCGGCACGATCGCCTTGCCCCGCGCGGTCAACGTCACGATCTGTTCACGCGCATCGATCCCCGGCTCCCGCGCCACGAGGCCGCGCCGGGCCATCAGCCCGACCGTCTGGCTCGCCGCAGAGTGCGTGATACCGGCCTGCTGCGCGAGTTCGCGGATCGCGAGCGGGCCATGGTCGATGAGCGCACGCAACACCGGGGTGAAGCGCGGCCGGTAGTCCAGACCCGACGCGGCGTAGGCGTCCTCGACCGCACCGTCGAGCAGCTCGCTCAGGT
Source organism: uncultured candidatus Brocadiaceae bacterium (assembly GCA_964392555.1). Lineage (GTDB taxonomy): Bacteria > Planctomycetota > UBA1135 > UBA1135 > UBA2386 > CAYMRG01. Next base: position 791 of record CAYMRG010000377.1, on the reverse strand, counting down.
GGCGCAGCAGAGTTCCGAGCGTCGCGGCGGAGGTCGTCACCGATGGCGTTATAACAGCGCTGTTATATTTGGTCAACGGCGGACCGGCAGGGCCTCGCCATGGTCCCACGCCATCTGCCCGAGCACGATCGACATGCACCGGCACTCACCCACCCGGCCCAACCGCGATCTCCGTCGCCTTCAGCGTCACCCACAGCGCATCGCCGACGCCCACCCCCAGATCGCGCAGCGCCGCCGGCGTGATCTCGGCGACCAGCGGCACCGGCCCGCCGGTGCGCACGCGGACGCGGTCGAGCGACGGCTCGATCGCGGCGATCGGTGCGAGCCAGACGTTGCGCGGCGAGCCGGCGGGGCGTTCGCGGAACAGCGCGATCGCGCGCGGGTGGACGGTCGCGATCGCGGGACCTTCGTGGCGCGTGGCGACGACCAGCTGCGCGCCGTCGGCGAGGCGCAGCACGCTGTCGTGGACGTCGCCGCGGACGAAGTTGAGGCCGACGAGGTCGGCGGCGTAGCGCGACTGCGGCTGGCGACCGATCGCGGCCGGGGTGCCGACCTGGACGATGCGGCCGTCCTCGAGCACGGCGACGCGGTCGGCGAGCACGAACGCGTCGACGGGGTCGTGCGTGACGAGCAGCCGCGGGCCGGCGAACGTCGCGAGGTGCGTCGCCAGCAGCACGCGCAGCGCCAGCGACGCCGTGGCGTCGAGGGCGGCGAGCGGCTCGTCGAGCAGCAGGCAGCGCGGGCCGGCGGCGAGCGCGCGCAGCAGCGCGACCCGCTGCGCCTGGCCACCG
>CAYMRG010000376.1:0-5669 GCA_964392555.1 uncultured candidatus Brocadiaceae bacterium | reverse complement strand
CGGGGCGGCGGTGGCTGAGCCGGCCGTGCTGTTCGGCGTCGCCGGCTGGTCCTACCCGGACTGGCAGGGCATCGTCTACCCGGCCAACTGCAAGGACACGCTGCGCGCCGTCGCCGCGCGCGTCGACCTGATCGAGATCAACAGCACGTTCTACCGCCCGCCGTCGGCCAAGAACTGCGCGTCGTGGCTCGACCGCACCGCCGACCTCGGCACGCGCTTCACCGCCAAGCTGCCGCACGAGTTCACGCACGAACGCCGCTTCGACGATGCGCTGATCGCGGCCGTCCGCGAGGGTTTCGCGCCGCTGTGTGCCTCGCCGCGCTTCCGCGGGTTCCTGGCGCAGTTCGACTACGCGTTCGCCTACGGCCCCGCCGCCGTCGACCACCTCGCCCGGCTCGCCGCCGCGTTCGGCGGCGACGCGCCGCTGTTCGTCGAGGTCCGCCACAGGTCGTGGAACGCCGACGCCGCGCTCGACGCGCTGCGCGGCCTGCACCTCGGCGTGCTCGACCTCGACTATCCGGGCATGGTCGGTGGCTACTCGCGCGACGTCTCCGGCGTGACCGCGCCCGGCGGCCTCGCCTACTTCCGGTTGCACGGCCGCAACCGCGCGTGGTTCCAGAAGGGCGCCGGGCGGGATCAGGTCTACGACTGGCGCTATTCGCAGGACGAGGTCGTGCAGCTCGAACAGCGCATCGACCGGATTGCCGCGGGTAGCGCGAGCACGCTGGTGGTCGCCAACAACCACTTCCATGGCAAGGCGATGGCGGTCGTGGAGGAGTTGCTCGCGTGGTATCGCGGCAAGGTGGGCGAAGGTTCGGATCGCTGCGCGCCGCCGAGCTGACTGCTATGCGTCGATCTGCGCCACCACGTCGTCGACCAGCTCCCGCACCGTCCTCGCCGACATGTCGAACCGGATCCCACCCGCTGCAAACAGCTCCGGCAGCGGCCGGGTCCCGCCGAGCGCCAGCGCCTGCCGGTACGCGGCGACCGTCGCCCTCGCATCGCGACGATAGTTGCGCCAGATCTGCAGCGCGCCGAGCTGCGCGATCGCGTACTCGATGTAGTAGAACGCGTGGTTGAACAGGTGCGTCTGGCCGATCCACTGCATCGCCATCGCCTCCTCGAAGCCCGACCAGTCCGCCTCGCCGGCGAACCGGCGACGGATGTCGAGCCACGCGGTGCGCCGCTCGTCGTGCGTGTGCTGGGGCTTGCCGTAGACCCAATGCTGGAAGGCGTCGATCGACGCGATCCAGGTCAGCGTGCGCAGCAGGCCCTCGAGGTGCTTGCGGTAGGTCCGCCGCCGGTCGTCCTCGGCGTAGACGGTGCCGAGGTGCTCGAGGCCCATCAGCTCCATCGACATGCTGGCGGTCTCGGCGATCTCGATCGGATAGTCGCGGAACGCGAGCAGGTCGTGGTCGCGGCACAGCAGCGAATGGAACGCATGCCCGCACTCGTGCAGCAGCGTCTGCACGTCGTGGTGGAGGCCGACGCCATTGGCGAAGATGAACGGCACGCGATCGTCTTCGATCTGGTACTGGTAGCCGCCGGGCGCCTTGCCGGGGCGGCTCATCAGGTCGAGCAGTTGCGCGGCGACCAGGGCGTCGAGATCGTCGGCGAAGCGCGGATCGACCTCGCCGACCAGCCGGCGCACCAGCGCGATCAGCTCGGGCTCGGTGCGGAACGGCCGCAGCGGCGGCCGCCCCTCCGGGTCGACCTCGAAGTCCCACGGCCGCAGCATCGGCAGGCCCAGGCGCCGGGCGCGGGCGCGATCGAGTTCGCGAACCGCGGGCACGACGCACTCGGCGATCGCGTCGTGCAGGCGGCGGCACGCGGACTCGTCGTAGTCGTAGCGACCCAGCTCGCGGAAGCGGTACGGCGTGAACGTCGCGAAGCCGGCGTTGCGCGCGATCTGCGTGCGCAGGCCGATCAGCTGGTCGTAGATCGCCTCGAGCTGCGGCCAGACGGCGCTGCGGGCGGCGAGGGCGGCGCGGAAGGCGCGTTCGCGGACGTCGCGGTCGAGGTTCTCGTAGTAGGGGCCGAGCTGCTGCAGCGTGAGCCGCTTGCCGTCGAAGGCGACGCTGATGCCACCCATGATCGACTGGTGGCGCGTCTGCAGTTCGGCCTCCTGCTTCTGCAGCTCGGTGTTCGCGGCGCGGAACAGCTCGCTCTGGGTGCGGCGCCGCCGCAGCAGCACCTCGTAGGCGACGCCGCTCAGCGCGGCGAGGCCGGGACTCGCCAGCAGCTTCTTGTCGAGGGCGTCGCTGCGCGTGCGCACCTCGGGGATCACGTCCTGCTCCATCGCGAGGTAGGCGGCCTTGGCGGCCGCGTCCTCGGTGTTGCACGTCATGCGCACGTAGCGCCGTGCCTGCTCGGCGCCGATGCGCGCCATCAGCTCGCTTTCGTCGCGCAGCCACCGTTCGAGCTCCTCGGCGGTCTCCAGCCGGCGAGCGGCCAGGCGGTCGAACAACGGCACGAGCGCGGCCAGCGACCCCGCGTCGAGGTCGGCCGGGGCGAAGTGCCATTCCGGAGCGGCGAACGACTTGGGCAAGGCAGGCGGTGTCGAGTGGGACGGGGTGGTGCCGGTTCCCGCCGGCATGGGACGGAGGGTAGAGCAATCGCCCCGCGACGCGAAGGGTGATTCTGCGCTTCGGCGCACCTTCGCAGCGTCGCGCCAGGGGGACACCGCCCCGGATCGTGCAGCCTCGGCGCGACGCTGCGAGAGCCCGGCGGCCGGTCCCAGGCCGCCGTGGCCACGGTACGGTGCTTGCCAAGGCCGACCCCTCGCCAACTCCCCAAGCCGATGTCGAAAGCCCTGCTCCTGCCCCTTCTCGCCCTCGCCGCCGCGTCGTGTGGTCACACGCACCACGACCCGGCTCCGGTCGCCTCGCCGCGCCCGGTATCGATCCTGGTCGAGGTCTACGACCCCATCACGAACTTCGTCTGGGAGAACGTCGCCGTGCAGGTCCTCGAAGCCGACCAGGAGTGGTCGGGCTGCACCTGCGTGAGCCCCTACCAGGACCTCTACTACACCGACGTCGAGGGTCGGGTCTTCCTGGACGAGTTCGCGCTCGCGCTGGCCGAGGTCGGGTTCGCCGAAGACGGTGCGGGCCGGGCCATGCTGTGGCCGGGTCGCTACGAGGACGAGGCGACCGTGGTGCTCGAGGTCAGCGCGCCCGGGTTCGTGCCGGTGATCGTCGAAGTGCCGCTGCGATGGGACCAACCCGACGTGTTCGTCGAGGTGCCGTTCAACTGACCGGTCCCGGTTCGGCATCAAGTCCCTGTCCGGAAGCGTCCGATGTGCCTCTCAACCCAGGCCACGAGGCATTTTGGACACGATCCTGCTGGTCAACGATTCCACCACGCTCACCAAGATGCTGACCGGCCACTTCAACAAGGCCGGCTACAAGGTCATCGCGGTCAGCGCGGCCATGGACGCCTACGAGGCGTTCATCCGCAATGAAGTCCATGTCATCCTGACGGACTACTTCCTGCGCGACAAGGACGGGCTCGAGGTCATCCAGACGTTCCGCAGCCGCAAGCGGCACAACTCGATGCCGATCGTCGTGTTCACCGCGCTCGAGGACGAGCAGGTGACGCAGAAGTGCAAGGAGGCCGGGGCCGACCTCGTGCTGGCGAAGACCGCGGGCGCCGCGACGCTGACCAGTGCGATCGACAAGCTCGTCGACGAATACAAGTCGCGGATGCCATCGGCATCGCTCGACCAGGATCTCGGACGGTGCATCGTCAAGGCGACCAGCGAGGTCTTCCGCACGATGCTCAACATGCGCGTCGCGCCCGGTGAGGTGAAGATCGAGAAGGCGCAGCTGCGCAAGTCCGAGGTGATCGGCAGCATCGGCGTGGCCGGCTTCCTCAGCGGCACGATCTCGCTGTTCATGCCGAAGAAGCTCGCCAAGAAGGCGGTCGGCGCGATGCTGATGATGGACGAAGGCACCGACCCGGCCGACGAAGAGCTGATCGACGCGATCGGCGAGCTGATCAACATGGTCGGCGGCGGCGTCAAGACCGAGCTGTTCGAGAAGGCGCCGCTGTTCGACATCTCCATCCCGAGCGTCTACGTCGGTGAGGACCTGCAGCGCCGCGCGGTCTCGGACGATCTGTGCTTCCTCGTGCCGTTCACGGTCGACGACCTGGCGTTCCAGGTCGAGTTCCTGATGGTGACGAAGAAGGAAGGCGGCACCGGCGTCCAGTCGGCGGTCGTCTCCGGCATGCAGAAGGCGTGATCCCGGGGCGGCTTCCCGGCACACTGCCGGCGTGAGCCGCGACGCCAAGATCGATCCCGCCCTGCACCGCGACCGCCGCCAGCGCCTGTTGAACGCGCTCGGCGACGGCTTGCTGCTGCTGCCGACCGCAGCCGAAACGACGCGCAACGGCGACGTGCTGCACGAGTATCGCCCCGGCAGCGACTTCCATTTCCTGACCGGCTTTCCCGAGCCCGAAGCGGTCCTGGTCGCCTGGCGCACCGGCCGGAACGGCCAGCGCAGCGTGCTGTTCGTCCGCCCGCGCGATCCGGCGCGCGAGATCTGGGACGGGCGCCGCCATGGCGTCACCGGCGCGCAGCGACGGTTCGGTGTCGACGAGGCGCTGCCGATCGGCGAGCTGTGGCAGAAGCTGCCGGCGCTGGTCGAGCCGCATCGGCGGCTGTTCCATCGGCTCGGCGGCGATGGCGCGTTCGACCAGCGGCTGCTCGCGATGTTCGCGGCCAACGCCCGGCGCCACCGGCGGCGTCAACCCACGGCCCATCCGGCGATCGAGGATCCGACGCCGGCGATCGCCAGCCTGCGGCTGGTCAAGGACGCGGCCGAGCTCGCCGCCCAGCGCGCCGCTGCGGCGGTGACCGTGGCCGGGCACGTCGCGGCGATGGCGATGGCGCGCCCCGGACAGCGCGAATTCGCGGTCCAGGCGGCGCTCGAGGCCGCCTTCCGCGCCGCCGGCAGTCCGCGCAACGGCTATCCCTCGATCGTCGCGAGCGGGCCCAACGCCTGCATCCTGCACTACCACGACAACGACCGGCGGATGCGCGCCGGCGACCTGCTGCTGATCGACGCGGGTGCCGAGGTCGACGGCGTCACCGCCGACGTGACGCGCACGTTCCCGGTGACCGGCCGCTTCACGCCGCCGCAGGCAGCCGTCTACGCGGCGGTGCTGCGGGCGCAGCTCGCCGGCATCCGCGCCTGCCGCGCGGGCGCGCCGTGGCACGCCGCGCACCGCGCGTGCCTGCGCTGGCTGACCAAGGGCCTCGTCGACCTGGGCGTGCTGCGCGGCGACGTCGACAAGCTGGTCGCCGGCGAGAAATACCGCCGCTGGTACATGCACGGCTCGTCCCACTGGCTCGGCCGCGACGTGCACGACGTCGGCGCCTACCAGGACGACCGCGATGCGCCGACGCGGCTGCGGCCCGGCATGGTCCTGACCGTCGAGCCCGGCCTCTACTTCGCGGCGGACGACCGGTCGGTGCCGCAGTCGCTCCGCGGCATCGGTGTGCGCATCGAAGACGACGTGCTCGTCACGCGCGGCGCGCCCAGCGTGCTGACGGCCGAGGCGCCGAAGGGCATTGCCGCGATCGAGCAGGCGTGCATGGCGACGCGCTGATCTGCTACTCCCGCGTTTCCTCGCATGGCGAGCGGATTCGCCGTTGGCGAGCGGGAGTA
>CAYMRG010000375.1:0-5674 GCA_964392555.1 uncultured candidatus Brocadiaceae bacterium | reverse complement strand
CGACGCGCGCGCGAAGACGCTGGTGTTCTCGATCATCGCGATCGCCGCGGTGTTGGGCTCGTTGGCGAGGTAGGCGAGGTACTCGTCGAAGCGCAGGTCGGTCTCGTTGCCGACGCCGATCACCATCGAGAAGCCGGTGCGCGTGCGCTGCATCGCCTCGGTCAGCAGCTGCAGGGTCACGTTGCCGCTCTGGCCGAGCAGCGCGATGCGCCCCGGCGGCACGTTGGCGACGCCGATCAGGTTGACGCCGCGATGCGGGTTGAGGATGCCGCTGGTGTTGGGGCCGACGACGCGGATGCCGGTGTCGCGCACGACGTCCTGGATGCGCCGCTCGAGCGCCTCGCCGGCGGCCCCGGTCTCGCGGAAGCCGAGGGCGAGCACGACGGCGCCGGCGATGCCTTTCGCGGCGCAGGCCGCCAGCGCGTCGGGCACGGTCGCAGCGGGCGTGCACAGCAGCGCGGTGTCGATCTCACCGGCGAGCTCTTCGATCGTGCGGGTGATCGGGATGCCGTGGACGACGCCGCCGCGCGGGTTCACGCCGTGGATCGCGCCGGTGTAGCCGCCCTGGCGCAGCGCGGCGATCGCCTGGTTGCCGCGCTTGGTCGGGTCCTGCGAGGCGCCGACGACGACGATGCCGCGCGGGCGGAAGATGCGATCGAGCGTCGCCCACGACGTCGACGGCGCCGGCGGTTCGGCGTGTGGTTCGGTCACCGCGGCATCAGTCTCCGGTGAAGCGGGGTTGGCGGCGGGTGGCGAAGGCGTCGATGCCCTCGCGCCAGTCCTTGGTCTGCATGCAGGCGAGCAGCGCCTCGGCCTCGGCCGCGAGCACGCTGGCGAGCGGCTGGCCGGCGAGCTGCTGCAGCAGGCGTTTGCCGAGTTCGAGCGAGCGCGGCGCCTTGGTCGCCAGTTCGTCGGCGAGCGCCAGCGCCTGCGGCAGCACGTCGCCGGCCGGGCGATGTTCGTTGCAGACACCATGGGCGACCGCGTCGGCGCCGCTGAAGAAGCGACCGAGCAGCAGCAGTTCGCGGGCGCGCGTCACGCCGACGCGGGCCGGCAGCGTCGCCAGCACGCCGCCGCCGACGAACGTGCCGAGGCCGAATTCCGGCAGCCGCAGCTTCGCGTCGCTGGCGACGACCGACAGGTCGCAGGCCAGTGCCAGCTCGAGACCGGCGCCGATCGCTGGCCCGTTGACGGCGGCGACGATCGGGCAACGGTGGGTGAGGATCGCCTGCGCAGCGCGCTGGCCGAGATCGATGTAGCGCCGCCGGGCGGCGTCGTCGCGTTCGACCTCGCCGTGGCCCTTCAGGTCGGCGCCGACGCAGAAGGCGCGGCCGGCGCCGGTCAGCACGATCGCGCGCACCGCGCGATCGGCGTCGGCACGGTCGAGGCTCGCCAGCAGATCGCCGTAGAGCGTCTCCGTCACCGCATTGAGTCGATCCGGGCGGTGCAGGGTCAGCAGCAGCACCGCGCCGCGGCGTTCTTCGAGCAGGTCCGCCATGGCCCCACTATGCAGACCAGGCCAGGTCGCGCAAGGCGCGACGGCGTTGCCGGCCGCGCCGCACGCCACCCCACAGCGTCAGCGCGGCCAACACCGCGCCGGCGGCGCCCAGCGAGAGCCACGCGCGCCCGCCGCCGCCGACGTGCGGCCAGCGCAGGGCCGTCTGGGCGAGGCTCGCGACGGCATCGACGGTCATGGCGATCGCGAGCAGCACGCCGAGCGGTTGCCGCCAGCGCCGCGCGAGGCGCAGCAGCAGCGGCAGCAGCAGCAGATCGAAGGCGAGCCAGACGTAGCGCACCCAGGGCGCCGGCAGCCATTCGCCCGGCACCGCGGCGAGCAGCAGCAGCCACGGCGCGAGACCGATGGCGAACAGGCGCAGCAGCGCCGGCGGCGCCCGCAGCGCCGTGCGCAGCGCGAACCGCCACAGCGGCTCGCCGGCGAACGCGCGCGCGACGTCGTGCAGGGCCCGCAGCGTGGCGACGCGCGGCTCGGCGGCCAGCCAGGCGTCGCGCCAGCGCTGCGGCCGCAGCTTCTGCTTCCACCGCTGCAGACCGCGGAAGTCGTAGAGGCCGCGGGCCAGCAGCCGGACCGCGCGCAGCACCGCCGGCGCCGGGCCGCGCAGCGGGGCCAGGCCGAGCGCCACGCGCGGCTGCCCGAGCTCGGTCGCGGCGGCGAACGCCCGGTCGAGCAGCAGTTCGCCGGTGCCGTTCGGCGCCGACGGCGCGCGCACGAACTCGGTGACGACCGCGGCGCGGCCGGGCAGGCAGCGCAGCGCGACGAGGCCGACCGGCCGACCGCCGTACTCGGCGACGAACAGCAGCCGGTCGTCGGCGAGCGGCGTCGGCTCCAGCAGGAACCGCATCGGTGGCAGGTGGTGGTGGAGCTGCCAGCTGCGCACCAGGCCCGCGATCGCCGCGGCGAACCGGGGGTCGGCGCGGCGTTCGGCCGCGACCGGGCGGACGACGACGCCATGGCTGCGGGCGCGCTGCAGCTGGGCCCGCAGCGAGCGGACCGCCGCCACCGTCGTCGGCCAGCGATCGGCGCGGCACCAGGCTTCGGCGCCGAGATGGGCCAAGGCACCTCCGCGCGCCGCGGCGAAGCGGGCGTCGACCGCGAACCACACGACGCGGCGGCCGGCCGCGCGCGCGGCGGCGACGAAGGCGGCGGCAACCGCCGCACGCACCGCGCCGCGGGCGACCGGTGCGCCGGCGGCGACCCAGCAGCGGCCGGTGTCGACGTAGGCGACCGCGCCGTCGGCGGTGCCGAAGGTCGAGGCCGCGCGGCCGCCGACCATCGCCGCCGACGCCGAACGGGTCGCGGCGGGGGCGGGCACCGTCGGGCTGCGAACCATGGCCCCTTGCATAGCACCGCCGCGGCTCGCCGTCGCGGGTGCCGCCGGCCGGTCGGCGGCCGGTGCCGTCGGCCGCGTTGTTGCATTCGCGGCCCGCGCTGCCGATCCTTCGCCCTTCGCCGCGGTCGCCGTCACGGCACCGCGCTTCCCTCGACCCCACCCAAGCATGACCTGGTTGTTCGACTTCTGGCGATCGTCGATCGGCGGCAAGGTGACCATGGCGGTCACCGGCCTGGTGCTGTTCGGCTTCGTCGTTGCCCACCTGATCGGCAACCTGCAGTTCCTCTCCGCGCCGGAGCACATCAACGAGTACGCGCACTTCCTGCACCGCGAACCCGCGCTGCTGTGGGTCGCGCGGCTCACGCTGCTCGGCGCGCTCGCACTGCACGTCGTGACCGGGCTGCGGCTGGCGCGCGGCAACCGCGTGGCGCGGCCCGTCGGCTACGCCCGCGTGGCCACGCTGCAGGCGTCGCTGGCGTCGCGGTCGATGGTGCTGACCGGTCTGTCGACGCTGGTGTTCCTCGTCTACCACCTGCTCCACTTCACCTGCGGCGTCGTCCACCACGACGACTACGCGCGCGGCGTCGGCGTCGGCGGCAACCTGCACGCGACGATGACGGCGAGCTTCTCGCACCCGTTGATCGTCACCGCCTACGTCGTCGGTCAGCTGGTGTTGTTCTTCCACCTGCAGCACGGCATCCAGAGCCTCGCCCAGACGCTCGGCTTCACCCACGCGCGCTGCACGCCGGTCGTGCGCACGCTGTCGATCGTGATCGCGGGTCTGATCGCGATCCTCAACACCGTCATCGTGACCGCCGTGCTGACGGGCCTCGTCAAGGTCGCATCATGAACCTCGCCTCCAACATCCCGCCTGGCCCGATCCAGGAGAAGTGGGACGCGCGCCGCTTCGCGCTGAAGCTGGTCAATCCGGCCAACAAGCGCAAGTACAAGGTGCTCGTCGTCGGCAGCGGCCTCGCTGGCGCGTCGGCCGCGGCCTCGCTGGCCGAGCTCGGCTACCAGGTCGAGTGCTTCTGCTTCCAGGACAGCCCGCGCCGCGCGCACTCGATCGCCGCGCAGGGCGGCATCAACGCCGCGAAGAACTACCGCAACGACGGCGACAGCATCTGGCGGCTGTTCTACGACACCGTCAAGGGCGGCGACTTCCGCGCGCGCGAGGCCAACGTCTACCGCCTGGCGCAGCTCAGCGTGAACATCATCGACCAGGCGGTCGCGCAGGGCGTGCCGTTCGCGCGCGACTACGGCGGCCTGCTCGACAACCGCTCGTTCGGCGGCGCGCAGGTGTCGCGCACGTTCTACGCGCGCGGCCAGACCGGCCAGCAGCTGCTGCTCGGCGCCTACGCGGCGCTGTCGCGGCAGATCGGCCTCGGCGCGGTCAAGATGTTCTCGCGCACCGAGATGCTCGACCTCGTGGTCGTCGACGGCCACGCCAAGGGCATCGTCGTCCGCAATCTCGAGACCGGCGAGCTGCAGCAGCACGCCGGCGACGCGGTGATCCTCGCCACCGGCGGCTACGGCAACGTGTTCTACCTGAGCACCAACGCCAAGGGCTGCAACGTCACCGCGACCTGGCGCGCCTACAAGCGCGGCGCCGGCTTCGCCAATCCCTGCTACACCCAGATCCACCCGACCTGCATCCCGGTCAGCGGCGACCACCAGTCGAAGCTGACGCTGATGTCGGAGTCGCTGCGCAACGACGGCCGCGTCTGGGTGCCGAAGCAGCAGGGTGACAAGCGCCGGCCGCAGGACATCCCCGAAGGCGAACGCGACTACTACCTCGAGCGCAAGTACCCGAGCTTCGGCAACCTCGCGCCGCGCGACATCGCGTCGCGCGCCGCCAAGCAGGTCTGCGACGACGGCCGCGGCATCGGCGACACCGGCCTCGGCGTCTACCTCGACTTCCGCGACGCGATCGCGCGGGTCGGCAAGGACGCGATCGCCGCGCGCTACGGCAACCTGTTCCACATGTATGCGAAGATCACGGCCGAGGATCCGTACTCGCAGCCGATGCGCATCTTCCCGGCCGTGCACTACACGATGGGCGGGCTGTGGGTCGACTACGACCTGCAATCGACGATCCCGGGCCTGTTCGTGCTCGGCGAGGCCAACTTCAGCGACCACGGCGCGAACCGACTCGGCGCCTCGGCGCTGATGCAGGGCCTCGCCGACGGCTACTTCGTGATCCCGTACACGGTCGGCGGCTACCTCGCCGGCCAGAAGCCGGGCGCGGTCAAGAGCGACCACCCGCAGTTCGCCAAGGTCACCGGCCAGATCACCGACATGGTGCAGCGCCTGCTGGGGATCCAGGGCAAACGCACCGTCGACGATTTCCACAAGGCGCTCGGCAAGATCATGTGGCAGCGGTGCGGCATGGCGCGCAACGAGGAAGGCCTCGAGGCCGCGCTGCGCGAGATCCCGGCGCTGCGCGACGAGTTCTGGCGCGACGTCCGCGTGCTCGGCAGCGCCGGCTCGTTGAACCAGTCGCTCGAGAAGGCCGGCCGCGTCGCCGACTTCCTCGAGTTCGGCGAACTGATGTGCCGCGACGCGCTGTTGCGGCGCGAGTCGTGTGGCGGCCACTTCCGCGAGGAATGGCAGGACGACGGCGAGGCGCGGCGCGACGACGAGAACTTCTGCCACGCCGCCGTGTGGGGCTACGAAGGTCCCGACCAGCCGCCGACGCGCCACGTCGAGCAGCTCGAGTTCGAGAACGTGCACCTCGCGGTGCGCAGCTACAAGTGAACGCCGTCCGGAGCCACCGACCGTCCGGAGAACAAGCATGAAAGTCACCCTCCACATCTGGCGGCAGC
>CAYMRG010000374.1:0-5689 GCA_964392555.1 uncultured candidatus Brocadiaceae bacterium | reverse complement strand
GGCAGCAGCCAGCGCAACCGGCCGAGCGGCCGTCGCCCGGCGCTGCGCAGCCGCGCCGGCGCCGCCGCGGGCAACTGGGCGGCGACGTCGCGGCCGAGCCAGTCGACCATCGCGTCGCCGCCCACCTCGGCGCGGCGCTTGGCCGGCGACCGGTGGCATTCGAGCCAGGTCGCCAGTTCGTCGCCGAAGACACCGCGCCCACCGACGTCGCGCCGCGTGTCGGCATCGGCCGGCAGCTCGCGCCACAACACGCGGTCGCGCACGGCGCGCCCGCGCAGCCAGCCGATCGCCGCGGCGAGCGCGACGGCGCCCGCCAGCCCGACACCGAGCCACGGCAGCCGCGCCGGCAGCAGCCAGGCGATGACGATCGCCGGCCCGGCCAGCACGAGCAGCACGTGCAGCCCGAGATCGCGCGCCGCGCGCACCGCGAACCGTCGCCGCAGCCGCGCCGCGAACGCCACCAGGCGCGGCCCCGGATCCGCGGCCGCGGACGCCAACGTCGTCATGCCGCCATCATGCGCACTCCTCGCCGCGAAGAAAACGGCCGGGACGGGGGCAACGCACCCCCGCCCCGGCCTACTCAGAAGGAGGAGATGCCCCTGGATCGGCGCGCCGCGCCGAACCGGCAGCGCGACGGCGCGCGAAGTGCCTCGCCCCGGACCCGCGGCGGACCCGGCGCGGCGATGGCAGCGGCGCTGGCGCGCGCGTCCCGGTCCGGGACCTCGAACCCACGCCGACTTCAGTCCGTCGGCAAACGCAGCGCTCGCGCCGCTGCGAGCTACTTCTTCGGCCCGACCTGCGGCGCGTCCGGCGCATCGGGCGGCGGCACCGCACCCGGTCGGTCGAACATCTCGGCGTGCAGGTCGACCTCGAACGGCGTCACCAGGCCGGCCGGCCACGTCATCAGGAACTTCGACTCGGAGCTGGCCAGGTAGTACTCGTTCTTGCCCTCGACCTGGTTGCCGATCGCGAACCAGACGTCGCGGTCGCGGCCGTCCTCACGGATCTTCAGCTCGATCTTGATCTGCGGCGGTTGCAGTCCGAGCTGCGCCAGGTTGGCGCGCTGCAACGGCATCCGGTAGTCCTGCGCCGTGACGTAGCGCAGCCGCTGCAGCAGCCCCTCGACGTTGGCCTGCCGCACGGCGCCGACGTCGACCGGCTGCCGCGTCGCGTGCCAGCTCGCCTTGCCGTCGCGCTTCTCGAAACCGTAGGGCACGCCGTTGCCGGCCGTGTTGGTCACGGCGAACGTCTGCACGCGGTCGGGCTCGATCCGCAACAGCGACTTGTCGAGCCACTGCTCGACCTGCACGTCGCGGCGCCAGAACTTCTCGAACTCGTAGAGGATGACGTCGGTGCTGTCCGACTTGCGGACGAACACGCCGCGCACCGCCTCGGTGCCCTTCTGCCCGCCGCCGGCGTCGCGGCCGACCAGCAGCTCGGCGACGACGTTGCGGCCGGTCAGGTCGCTGGCACGGATCACCGTCGCATGCGCCTCGTCGAGCCCGAACTCGGCGAGCTGCGCCGGCGTCGCGTTGCTCTGCACCACGGCCTCGGCGTCGCTGCGGATCGTCCGCAGGTGCGCGAACACGTCGTTCTCGACGCGGTCCTTGTTGGCCGGCGCGCCGGCCAGGTCCCCGGTCTGCTGGCCGAACACGTAGCCGTTGTCGACGCGCTGCAGGTAGAGCGCGTCGTAGGCGACCTGCGCGGGTTTGTTCGGCTCGGCCGGCGGCTGCTCCTTCTTCGGCGTCGCGATCACGATCGCGCCGACGTTGTCCGACGTGAAGCCGTCGAACAGCAGCGGGATGCGGGCGACGTCCTTGAAGACCTCGGATTCGCCGCGCAGCTGCAGCGCCATCGGCACGGCCAGGGCCGCGGCCACCGCGAGCAGCACCAGGTTGGCTTTGGTCAACGTCATCGTCGGAGAGGTTTGGCTGCGGAAGGTTGGCTGGGGATGGGCGCGTCGCCCAGCGAGGGTTGATGGATCAGCGGATTGATGGATCAGTTGCCGATCGACGACAGGAACGTGCGCTTCTGCGCGCGGCGCAGCAGCCACAGCACCAGGCCGAACAGCACCAGCAGGCCGCTCGGCACGAGCACGTTGGCCGCGATCAGCCAGGTGGTCTTGCTGCGCACCGCCTGCTCGCCGTTGCGCGCCTGGGCGATCGGGTCGACCTCGGCCGCGACCAGCTTCAGCGTGCGGTCGGTCGGCACGCGCGATTGCAGGTCGACGAGGTCGCGATCGTCGGCGAGCCAGTCGAGCAACTGCAGGAAGAACATGCCGCCCATCACCGAGAACGGGCCGCCGGCCTGCCGGTAGTCGCCGCGGACGAAGTCGTCGCGGACGAAGTCGCTGTCGCCGATCACGACGATCCGCCCCGGCCGCTCGCCCTGCGCCAGCATCGCCGGCTCGGTGGGCGCGGCCGCCTGGCCATCGTCCTTGGCGCCACCGTCCTTGGCCGCACCGTCCTTGGCCGCATCGTCCTTCGCCGCGTCCGGCTTGCCCTGCTGCTCGGCCTTGGCGGCATCGGCGGCGAGCTTCTTCGCCTCCTCCTCCTTGATCTCGGACGGCCGCTTCGGCCGTTCGGCGCCGCGCCAGCTCGACGCGAACGTGCCGCGCACCTCGGCCATCAGCGGCGCCTGCTGCCGCGGCTCGCTGAGGTAGCGTTCGCCGAGCTGCTTCTGGAACTTGGTGTAGCTGTCGATGCGCGCGCGGTCGTCGGCGCCCTGCAGCGGGTTGACGCTCTGCGGCGGGTCCTCGACCAGCGCGGCCGGGCTCGACCACAGCAGCACGCGGCCGGTGACGCCCGTCGGCAGATCCGGTTCGCCGCCGGCGTTCTGCCGCAGCCCGACCCAGGTCGGCCAGTAGAAGCCGGGCCCGCGGCGGTACGGGCGGAAGGCGCGGAACACGAAGTCGTCGCTCGGCATGCCGGCGACGAACTGCTTGCGGAACTGCGCCGCCACCGCATCGTCGACCTTGCCGTCCTTGCCCTTGGCGAACTGGTCGGCGACGGTGCGCCAGTCGAAATCGAGCGGGTGGAAGAAGTACGGATACGCGATCGACCGCGCCTGCATGCCCGCCATGCCGCGCTGCAGCATCGCCATGTACTCGTCGGCGCCGGTCAGCGGATCGTGCGGCCGGCCGGCGTCGGGCGTCAGGTCGGCGACCAGCTTCGGCCGCCAGTCGATGCCGTAGTCGCGCAGCTGGTCGGTGAACTTCTTGCTGCTGCCGGCCGCATCGATCTGCAGGCGCATGTTCGTGAACGCGCGCTGCGGACCGATCGCGTACTCGGCGGCGTCGGCGAACACCACCAGCGTGCCGCCGCGCACGACGAACTGGTCGAGCACGTACTTCTGCCGGTCGCTGAGGTCCTTCGGCCGGAACAGGAACAACGTCTCGAGGTCGGCCGGCAGCAGCGCGCCGTCCTCGTCCTTGTAGTTCTGGAACTCGTAGCGCTTGGCGACGCCTTCGATCGTCCGCAGCGCGTTCCAGCCGATGCCGCCCGGCTGCTGGGCGCCGACCGCCTGCGCCGGCCATTCCATGTAGCCGAACTTGCGCTTGGTGGTCGTCAGCACCTCCTTGACCGCGGGAGTCAGCTGGGCCTCGGCGAGGAACGAGTTCTGCGGCGCGATCTGCGCGATCACCTTCTGCCGGTCGCCGCCGTAGACCAGCCGCAGGCCCTGCCAGTGGCGGTCCAGCGAGACGCCCGTCGACGAGCTGCTGCGCATGTCGACCGGCTGCACGCCGATGCGGCTGCAGCGTTGCACCAGCGCGTTGTCGGAGTTGGGATCGAAGCGCTGCACGACGACGTGGCCCTTGCCGAGCTGCACGACCTCGTCGAGGAAGTTGTCGAGCACCTCGCGCGTGTCGCGCATCGTGACCGGCAGCTTGTCCTTCGGGCTGAAGTAGGCCTCGATGACCAGCCGCTTGTCGAGGCGACCGAGCAGATCGCGCGTCGACTGCGTGACCGAGTAGAGCTTGTCGCTGGTCAGGTCGACGCGGACGCGATGGCGCGACGCGAGGTAGACGACTTGGCCGAGCACGACGGCGACCAGCAGGATGTGGCACAGCAGCGCCGGCACCCCGCCGGATTCGGCGGTGTGGTGGCGGGACGGAGCCGGGCCGGCGGGGACGAGAGCGGTCATGGCGTTCGTTCCGGGCATCGCATCAGCCTCGCTCGCGGCGCGTGCGCAGCACCAGCGCGTTGGCGTAGAGGAAGAAGCCGCAGAAGCAGGCGAAGTAGACGAAGTCGCGCGAGTCGAACACGCCGCGCGAGATGCTGACGAAGTACTTGTACGGGCTGATGCCGTTCAGCAGATCGACGCCCCACGCCGGCAACCAGCCGGCGAGGAACTCGATCAGCACCGGCGCGCCGAGCAGGAACAGCACGGCGAGCGCGGCGATCGACAGCAGCAGCGCGACGATCTGGTCGCGCGTCAGGCTCGAGAACAGCATGCCGACCGCGACGTAGCTGCCGGCGAACAGCACCGACGCGACGTAGGCACCGAGCACCGGCGGCCAGTCGATGCGACCGAACGCGTCGAGCGTCAGCGGCAGACCGAGCGTCATCAGCAGGATGAACGCGAGGAAGCACAACGTCGCGCCGAACTTGCCGAGCACCAGTTGCGAGCTGCGCACCGGGAACGTCATCAGCAGCTCGATCGTGCCGAGTTTGCGCTCCTCGGCCCACAGCCGCATCGTCAGCGCCGGCACCAGCACGAGGTAGAACCACGGCAGGAACGTGAAGAACGTCTGCATGCTCGCCTGCGCGCCCTGGACGATGCTCGCGGTCGCGGTCAGGAACAGCAGCACGACCAGGACGATCACGCCGAACACGTAGGCGATCGGCGAGAAGAAGTAGCTCTTCAGCTCGCGTCGGAAGATCACGAAGGTCTCACGCATGGAGGGCCTCCCGGCTGCTCGCCAACGTCAGGCTGCGGAACACGTCTTCGAGGCTGGCGCGCTCGCGCCCCATCTCCAGCAGGTCCCAGCCGTTCTTGACGACCAGGCGGGCGAACGACTCGTCGACCGGCGCGGTCGGCGAGCCGACCGCGATGCGGTACCGCACCGTGTTGCCATCGCGCTCGAGCACCTCGACCGGACAGCCCGGCAGCAGCTCGCCGCACTGCGACAGCACCTGCGCCTCGGGGCCGCGCACACGCGCGCGGATCGCGCCGCTCGGCCACTGCCCGGTCAGCTGCTGCTGCGTGCCGTCGGCGACGATCTCGCCCTGGTTGACGATGATCACGCGCGAGCACGACTTCTCGACCTCCTGCAGGTAGTGCGTGCTGAGCACCACCGTGTGGTCGGCGCCGAGCTGCTCGATCAGCTTGCGCACCTCGACGATCTGGTTCGGATCGAGGCCCGACGTCGGTTCGTCGAGGATCAGCACCTCGGGCTCGTGCACGATCGCCTGGGCGAGGCCGACGCGCTGGCGATAGCCCTTCGACAGCTCGACGATGTTCTTGCCGACCACGCGCTGCAGGCCGCACAGCTCGATCGCGCGGGCGATCGCCGCCTTGCGCCGGCCGGCGGGCACGCCGCGGATGTCGGCGACGAACCGCAGGTAGTCGTCGACGCGCATCTCGGCGTAGAGCGGCGTGCTCTCCGGCAGGTAGCCGATGCGCCGCCGCACCTCGAGCGACCGGTCGACGACGTCGAATCCGGCGACCGCCGCCCGGCCGCCGCTCG
>CAYMRG010000373.1:229-5718 GCA_964392555.1 uncultured candidatus Brocadiaceae bacterium | reverse complement strand
TGACGCCGCAGGACGGCGAAAGCGGCGCGCTCGGCCCCGCCGAGCACGCTTCGGGCTCGCCTGACGCCGCTGGGCGGCGAAAGCGGCGCGCTCATTCCCACTCGATCGTCGCTGGCGGCTTGCTCGAAATGTCGAGGCAGACGCGCGAGAAGCCCTTCACCTCGTTGAGGATCCGGTTGCTGATGCGCTTCAGCACGTCGGCCGGCAGCAGCTCCCAGTCGGCGGTCATCGCGTCCTGGCTCGACACCAGGCGCAGCACGCAGACGTCCTCGTAGACGCGCGCGTCGCCCTTCACGCCGACCGACTTCTGCGGCACGTAGACCGCGAAGTACTGCCACAGGCCCTTCTGCAGGCCCTTCGCCTCGACCTCTTCACGGACGATGCGGTCAGCCCCGCGCAGCGGCTCGAGCTTCTCGCGCGTCACCTCGCCGAGGCAGCGCACCGCGAGGCCCGGGCCGGGGAACGGCTGGCGATCGACGAGCGCGGCCGGCAGGCCGAGCTGGCGGCCGATCGCGCGCGCCTCGTCCTTGAACAGATCGCGCAGCGGCTCGACCAGGGTCATGTCGAGGTCCTTGGGCAGACCGCCGACGTTGTGGTGGCTCTTGATCATCGACGTGGCGCCGCCGTGCGCGGCGACCGACTCGATGACGTCGGGATACAGCGTGCCCTGGCCGAGGAAGCGCGCGTTGCGCTTGTGCTTCGCGCGTTCGCGGAACACCTCGACGAAGACGCGACCGATGATCTTGCGCTTCTGCTCGGGCTCGGTGACGCCCTTGAGCTCGCCGAGGAAGCGTTCGCTCGCGTCGACGACCTCGAGATCCATGTGGTAGTGGTCGCGGAACAGCGACTCGACGCCCTCGCGCTCGCCGCTGCGCAGCAGGCCGTTGTCGACGAACACGCAGTGCAGCCGCGTGCCGATCGCCCGATGGATGATCACGGCGGCGACCGAACTGTCGACGCCACCGGAGAGGCCGCAGATGGCCCGACCGTCGCCGACCTGGGCCTGCTGCACCGCCGCGACCTTGGTGTCGACGATGTTGCCCGGGTTCCAGTCGGCGCGGCACTTCGCGACGTCGAGCACGAAGTTCTTCAGGATCCGCCCGCCGTCCTCTGTGTGTGCGACCTCGGGGTGGAACTGCAGCCCGTACCACTTGCGCTGGCGGTCGGCGACGACTGCGAACGGGCACGGCACGCTGTCGGCGAGCACCGCGAAGCCGGCGCCGAGCTTCGCCACCTTGTCGCCGTGCGACATCCAGACCGTGCTGTTCTGACGCACGCCGGCGAGCAGGTCCGACCCGTCGCGCACGCGCAGCTCGGTGCGGCCGTACTCGGCGCCCGACTGCGCCGGCGTGACCTCGCCGCCGGTGTTCTGCGCCAGCCACTGCAGGCCGTAGCAGATGCCGAGCACCGGCACGCCCTTCTTCAGGATCGCGGCGTCGAGCGCCGGCGCGTCGTGCTCGTAGACCGAACGCGGCCCGCCGCTCAGGATCACCGCCGTCGGCCGCATGTGCTCGAACGTGAACAGCGCGCGCTCCGGCACGGTGATCCGCGAGTAGACGCCGAGGTCGCGGACACGGCGCGCGATCAGCTGGCAGTACTGGGCGCCGAAGTCGACGATCAGGACGCCGCCGGAGGGACCTTCGCTGGCTGGTTCGTGGCTCATGCTGTCGGTGGGGTCACGCTTCGCCGCTGTAGTTCGGCGCTTCCTTGGTGATCTGGATGTCGTGCGGGTGCGATTCACGCAGGCCGGCCGGCGTCACGCGCAGGAACTTGGCCTTGCCGGCCAGCTCGGGCAGCGTGCGCGCGCCGCAGTAGCCCATGCCCGAACGGATGCCGCCAGTGAGCTGGTAGACGAAGTCCGCGACCGCGCCCTTGTAGGGCACCATGCCCTCGACACCTTCGGGCACGAACTTCATCCGGTCCTTGACCTCGCCCTGCGCGTAGCGATCGGCCGAGCCCTGCTCCATCGCGCCGAGCGAACCCATGCCGCGCACCGCTTTGAACGAACGGCCGCGATAGAGGATCGTCTCGCCCGGCGATTCGTCGAGGCCTGCCAGCAGCGAGCCGAGCATCACGCACGACGCGCCGGCCGCGAGCGCCTTGACGATGTCGCCGGACTGGCGGATGCCGCCGTCGGCGATCACCGGCACGTCGGCGGCACTGCAGGCGCGCACCGCGTCGAGCACGGCCGTCAGCTGCGGCACGCCGCAGCCGGTGACGATGCGCGTCGTGCAGATCGAGCCGGGCCCGATGCCGACCTTGACGCCGTCGGCGCCGGCGTCGATCAACGCCTTCGCGCCGTCGTAGGTGCCGACGTTGCCGGCGACGACCGGGATCGACGACGCCTGCTTGATGGCGCGGACCGTGTCGAGGACGTTCTTGCTGTGGCCGTGCGCGGTGTCGACGACGACGACGTCGCAGCCGGCCTCGACGAGGCGACCGACGCGGTCGAGATCGTGCACGCCGACCGCGGCGCCGACGATCAGCCGGCCGCGCGCGTCGCGCGCCGCGTTCGGGAACTCCTCGAGCCCGCGGATGTCCTTCATCGTGATCAGGCCGGCGAGCTTGCCGCCCTTCTCGACCAGGATCAGCTTCTCGACCTTGTTGCTGCGCAGGATCTCGCGCGCCTGTGCCAGCGTCGTGCCAGGGGCGGCGGTGACGAGGTTCTGCGACGTCATCACGCTGCCGACCTTGGCCTCGCGGCGGTCGACGAAGCGCAGGTCGCGGTGCGTCAGGATGCCGACGACGCGGCGTTCGTGGTCGACGACCGGCAGGCCGCTGATCTTGTGCGCCTGCATCAGGTCCTTCGCCGCGCCGACGGTGTCGTCGGCGAGCAGTGCGACCGGGTCCAGGATCACGCCGTTGGCCGAGCGCTTGACCTTGTCGACCTCGCCCACCTGGCGCTCGATCGACAGGTTCTTGTGGACGATACCGATGCCACCCTGCTGCGCCAGCGCGACCGCCATGCGCGACTCGGTGACCGTGTCCATCGCCGCGCCGGCGATCGGCACCTGCAGGGCCACGCCGCGGCAGAACCGGGTCTTGGTTGCGACGTCGCGGGGCAGCGCCGAGGCCATCTGCGGCACCAGCAGGACGTCGTCGTAGGTGAGGCCTTCGCCGAGGAACTCGACCAAGTTGCGCTTTCTCCGGTAGGGACGGGAAAGCGTGAAGAGGGTAGCGGCCGGGTCGGGACGGCGCCATCGCCGGTGCGCGGATTCCCGCTGCGCGGCTGGGGAAGGTTGTCCACAGCGGGGCAGGATGCTCTGCTCGCGCGGTGCAAGTGCCCCGCGTTGCGGCGTCCCTGAGATCACCTGAACCGGGTGGCCCCGCCGGACACCAGGTTCAGGTTCCGACAACGAGCAGCGAGTCGGTCACGGTGAACTTGCCCGTGGGCTGCAGCGCAGCCATCTGCGCCCAGAAGTGGAACGGGTGCGCGGCAGGCGGGATCGACAGGGTCGTCAGCGCGTACGACTGCACCGGCATCAGGACATCCGGGCTCGGCCACAGGATGCACGGCCACAGGCCCAGATCCCCGACCTGGATCGGCTGGACGCCGAGGCCAAGCACCAGAATCGAAACCAGCCCGGACTGGATGCCGGAACCCAGCATCACGTCGCCGTCGAAACGCGGCAGGCAGTAGACGGACAAGCCATCGCAACCGAACGACGACACCGCGCTGCCGAGGCCGTTGCGCGGCAGGATCTGCACCGCCACCTGCGTGTTGATCTGGCCATCGCCCACCAGGCTGCCGAGGAAACGACAGCGCACCGGCAGACCGGTCGGGCCGATCGTCCGCGCCAGGGACCCGCCGTACGGCGCGCTCTCCGTGAGTTCGTCGGTGCCATCGTCGCCGACATCGATGCGCACGATCGGCGCGAGCTGGCCGCCCGTCACCTGCAGCGCGGTCGGCTCGAACCGAACGTAGACGTCGGTCGTGGTCAGCGCCGTCAGCGACAGCAGGATCTCCATGCCGTAGCTCGCCTG
The DNA here is from genome assembly GCA_964392555.1 of uncultured candidatus Brocadiaceae bacterium. Classification (GTDB taxonomy): domain Bacteria; phylum Planctomycetota; class UBA1135; order UBA1135; family UBA2386; genus CAYMRG01. Next base: position 1,734 of record CAYMRG010000373.1, on the reverse strand, counting down.
ACCGGTCGGATCGCCGAGGCTGTAGGCCGACGTACCGACCGCGAACGACGCAACCGTCGGGTTGCTGTCGTTGTTCCACCAGCCGCGCGCCTCGATCTGGACCGACGGCGTGTTGACCTGGGCCAGCGAGAAGCCGTTGGCCGACAGCACCCCCGGCGCCTGCGGCACGACCTGCGCCTGGCCACCGCCGCTCGCGCTCCAGGTGGCGGTGGTAACCAGGGTGGCGGTGATGTCCTGGGCACCGGCGAAGCCAGCGACGCACAAGGACGCGGAGAGGACGTTGCGGATCATGCTGGTTGGTAGACCAGCGGCCCGCAGACGTAACAGATCGCGATCGCGGCGAGGGTGGGCATCTGCGGCCGAGCCCGGCCCCGAAGGACCCCGCAACCAAAGGTTGCGCGGCGCTACGCGCCGCCCGAAGGGGCCGCAGGCGCGCTGCAGTCTCCAGGGGCGACTACTACTCCCGCCCGCCGACGGCGAATCCGCTCGCCACGCATGGAAACGCGGGAGTAGCAGATCAGGGCGTCCACAGCCACTGCTGGGCGCCCACCCCCACCGAGCAGGTGCGTTCGTGCGCTTCGCCATCGACCGTGAGCCGCAGCCGCATCGGGCCAGGCGGCACCCGGATCGTCACGCCGGTGCGCTCGGTGACGACGCACAGCGAAAAGCCCGACTCGTGCTGCACGAGCAGCTCGCCGCGGTTTGCCAGCGGCGGATCGAACGCGATCTGCAGCTCCGTGCGCGACGGCGGCGGATCCGCGCGACCTCCTGCCACGGCCGCGTGGCGCGGCCCGGCCGAACAGCCGGCGATCGCCAGCGCGACGCCGAGCCAACCGCCGCCGCGGCCTAGGCCACCACGGCACGAGCCGCGGCGAGACGGTGTTCCCATGGCGGCGGCACCCGACATGCGGGCTACGTGCGGCGGAACCGCGCCGCGAGCGGATCGTGGCCGTGCGCGACCGCGACGTCGGGGCGGTTCGCCGCCAGATGCCGCAGGATCGGCCAGCAATCGGCGGCGTCGGCGCCGACCTTGGCCGCCAGCGTGCGCACGTCCTGCCCGTCGCCCGTCAGCGCGGCGTGCAGCTTCTTCTGCAGGTCGAGCACCTGTGCTGCGGCCTTCTTGCCGGCCTCGACGCCGGGCTGGTGGAACGCGTTGACGTCGACCAGCTCGGCGTAGAGCGCGACCGCGCGCTCGAACAGCGCGACCAGCGCGCCGAGCACGCGCTCGTCGAGCCGATCCGTGCACAAGGTCGCCGAGGCGCGGCCCTTCTCGAACAGCGCGGCGCGCGTGCCCTGCCACAGGCCGTCGAGGTAGTCGCCGCTGGTGACACCCGGTTCGACCTCGAACGGCGCGCCGCCGCCATCGCGATCGTGCAGCACGCGGACGAACACCGCGCAGAAGTCGTGGCGGCCGTCGCGGAGCTGCTGGACGTAGGCGTGCTGGTCGGTCGAGCCCTTGTTGCCGTAGACGGCGATGCCCTGCTCGACCTGCTTGCCGCGGCGGT
>CAYMRG010000373.1:0-219 GCA_964392555.1 uncultured candidatus Brocadiaceae bacterium | reverse complement strand
CTTGCCGAGCGATTCCATGACGAGCTGCTGCAGGTAGCGCGACAGCAGCAGCAGGCGGTCCTTGTAGGGCAGCACGACCATCGCGCGGTCGCCGCGGCCGCGGCCCTGCACGTGCCAGAACGCGGCCAGCATCGCCGCCGGATTCTGCGCGATGTCGCCGCGGCGCGTCGCGTCATCCATCGCCGCGGCGCCGGCGAGGAACGCGCGCACGTCCATGCC
>CAYMRG010000372.1:0-5732 GCA_964392555.1 uncultured candidatus Brocadiaceae bacterium | reverse complement strand
CCGTGCGGATGGCGTGGCTCGCCGAACTGGCCAGCAACGGCAGCAGCCGGATCGCCGCACTCGACGGCCTCGCGGCAATGGCCGCGCAGCTCGGGCTCGCGTTGTTCCATGACCCTGCGACCCTCGACGGCGTCGGCCCCGACGATGCCCACCTGCTCGCCGCGCGGGCCGCGGCGCAGGTCGGCCGCCCGGAACTGCGCGCCGATTCGACCTGGGACGACACCCGCCTGCAGGCCTACGCCGATGCCGTCACCGGCCTCACCGATCGACCGCTCGCCGACTGGATGCAGCGCATCGCGCTGGTCGAACAGCTGATCCAGCTGCGACGCCAGGAGCACGATGGCCGGGCGATCCCGGCCGTCGACGCGGCGCTGCGGCGTGCGATCGGCTACTGCGTCGAAGGCGCACTGGTGCGCGAGGTGAAGAGCCGCGACCCGCAGCGCGTCGAGGTCCGGTTGTGCGCGATGCAGCAACTGCGCCGGTTCGGTGGTGCGCCCGCCGTACCGCTGTTGCTCGCGCTGATGGCCGCGAGCCCGGCGGAGCTGGCGCGCGGCGAGCCTCGCTACGACCCGGACCCGCTGATCCAGTTGCGGCTGATCCACTACTGCGGCCAGCTCGGCGCCGACCAGGCCTCGCGGTCGGTGCGGCTGCCAGGTCGCTCCGACTGGGAGGTGCTGGCGCCGGTCGACTTCCTCGCCCAGACGATCCTCAACGAGCAGGCCTACTTCTCGCCGCTGCGCGTGCCGGCGACCATCGCCCTGAGCCTGGCGCTCGGCCGCGATCGCATCGAGCACGACCAGGCGTGGGTGCGCACCTGGTGGCTGGCGCGCCAGGGGCAATCGTGAAGACCCGCTGGCTCGAGGAGTCGATCCGGTACGACGGTTCGCAGCTGCGAGCCCACTGGATCCTGTCGCACTGTGGCCTGGTCGGGGACGCGCTGGTCGCGTTCCGCGGGCCCTGTCGGGTCGGTGCCACCGAGATGGCCGACCTCGCCGACCTCGATGGCCCCGGCATCGCCGCCGACGACATGGTCCACTTCCTGTGGGAGAGCTTTCGCGAACCGGATCTGCTGCTCGCCGTACACCGCCAGCGGCTGCTGTCGGCCCAGGCGGGCGAAGTGTTGCGTGACATGGCTCCGGCGGCCATTGTTCGACGCGACGGCGACGACCTGTGGGTGGGCGCCGGCAAGCTCTCGATCTCGATCGCCACGGTGTCCCCGGTCAGCTCCCTCGTGCACTTCGCCCTGAACGCCACCGCCGGCGGCGCGCCGGTTCCCACCGCCGATCTGGCCGCCCTCGGCGTCACCCCGAGAGCCTTCGCCGAGGCCCTGCTGGCGCGCGCCAGCGCCGAACAGGCGTCGATCACCGACGCCCGCGCCAAGGTGCGGCCGAAGGGGGAGTGGCGGTGAAGAAGCACCTCGTCACGGTCATCAAGCTGCTCTTGGTCGCGGCCCTGCTGTGGTTCGCGTTCCGCAAGGTGCCGTTCGACGACCAGCTGACGTTCAGCATGGGCGACAAGACGGTCGCGGAGGAGATCGTCACGATCCGCGGCCCGTGGAACGTCGACCGGGTCCAGGTCGTGCGCGCCGGCAGCGACGTGCCCACCGAGGTCGTGCGCGGGGTGCAGGCCGACGGCCGCACGCTCGACGTCGTGCCGGCGTTCCTGACCTACTGGCGCAACCTCGACCCGTGGTTGTTCGTGCTCGGCGCGTTCTGCTACTTCGTCACCGTGCTGATCGCCGGCGCCCGCTGGTGGTGGCTGCTGCGCGCCAACGGCACCGGCGTGACGCTTGCCGAGACGCTGCGCTACACGTGGATCGGCGTCTGCTTCAACACCGTGATGCCCGGCTCGGTCAGCGGCGACCTGATCAAGGCGATCTACATCATGAAGCGGTGCCCTGGGCATCGCGTGCCGGTTCTGGTCTCGGTGATCGTCGACCGTGTCCTCGGCCTCGCCTCGCTGGCGCTGCTCGGTGCGGTCGTCGTGCTGTTCGCGCTCGACCGCTTCCGCGACGTCGCCCTGGTGATCTGGGGCGTGATCCTGCTGGTCGGCCTGATGTTCGTGTTCGCGTTCAGCCGCCGCCTGCGCCAGCTGATCCGGCTGAATGCGCTGCTCGACAAGCTGCCGCACAAGGTCAACCACCTGCTGCGCATGGTCGAGCAGGCGGTCTACTTCTACCGCAACCACGCCGGCGTGATCGTCGGCAGCCTCGCTACCGGCATCGTCAACCACGTGATCGCGGTCCTGAGCGTGATGTTCATGGGGCAGTCGCTCGGCGTCGGCATGCCGCCGCTCGAGTACTTCGCGCTGATCCCGATCGTGAACATCATCTCGGCGGTGCCGTTGACACCGAACGGTTGGGGCATCGGCGAGGCCGTCTACCGGCACCTGTTCGGCACCTACGGCGCCGCCTACGTCACCGGCGCCGTCGACCAGGTGCAGGCCGCGGCGACCATGGGCACCCGCGGCGTCGCGCTGTCGCTGCTCTACCGCATCCACCTCGCCTGCTGGTCCATGGTCGGCGGCGTGTTCGTGCTGCTCGAGAAGGACCGCGTCACCAAGGCCGACATCGAGCGCGAGGTGCAGCTCGAAGAGCGGGACGAGGCCATGGAACCGCCCGCTGGCGACCGCTAAGGTCGCCGGCATGACTCTGCTCGTCGTCGGCTCCACCGCGTTCGACACCGTCGAGACGCCCCACGGCACCGCCAAGGACTGCCTCGGCGGATCGTCGACCTACTTCAGCCTGGCCGCACGCCTGTTCACGCCGGTCCGGCTCGTCAGCGTCGTCGGCGCCGACTTCCCGAAGGCGCACCGCGAGCTGCTCGAGCAGCGCGGCGTCGACCTCGCCGGTCTCGAGACCAAGCCCGGCAAGACGTTCCGCTGGCACGGCCGCTACTCGTCGGACATGAACTCGCGCGACACGATCGACGTGCAGCTCAACACGTTCGGCGACTTCCAGCCGAAGGTGCCGGCGGCGTTCGCCGACTCGCAGTTCGTGTTCCTCGCCAACGGCTCGCCGGCCACGCAGCGCTCGGTGCTCGAACAGATGTCCGGGCCACGCTTCACGGTCGCCGACACGATGGACCTGTGGATCGACCGCGAACGCGACGGCCTGCTCGACCTGCTGCGTCGCATCGACGGGCTCGTCGTCAACGACGGCGAGGTCAAGCAGCTGACCGGCAAGTCGAACCTGATCCAGGCCGGCCGCGCCGCGCTGGCGCTCGGCCCGAAGCTGATCATCGTCAAGAAGGGCGAACACGGCAGCTTCGTGTTCAGCAACTTCTTCCACTACGCCTTGCCGGCCTACCCGACCGAACACGTCGTCGACCCGACCGGCGCCGGAGACAGCTTCGCCGGCGGCTTCATGGGCTACCTCGCGACCTGCGATTCGGTCAGCGTCTGGAACCTGAAGCGTGCGATCGCCTACGGCACCGTCACCGCGAGCCTCACCGTCGAGGACTTCGGCGTCGATCGCATCGCCGGCGCCGACCGCGCGATCGTCGAGCGCCGCTACCACGAGCTGCAGCAGTTCGTCTCCGGTAGCTGAGCGGCTCTGGCCCGAGCGGGCCGTCCGTCTCGTGCGGGCCATCCGTCTCGGGGGGCCATCCGTTTCGGGGGGCCGTCAGTCGAGCTGCGTCAGCAGCGGCGTGCTGAGCTGGAAGCCGCTCGGCTGCAGACCGAGCGCCTGCACCATCAGCGTCAGGCCCGCATAGGCACCGTTGTTCGGGTTCGGGATCGAGACCGTGCCGTAGCCGTAGAAGTCGGTAACCGTCACGCCGAGCGTCAACGGCGAGCTGACCAGGAACAGGTCCGGATGGCTGTCGGCGGTGAACAGCCCCGGCGGCAGGATGCCGAGCGGCACCGACGGAACGACGCCGCCAGGAGCGCCCGGGCCGAGCGTCAGCAGCATGAACACCGCGGTGAACTGCGGCCCGCCGACGTCGACATCCCAGGTCGGCTGGGCCGTGGCGAGGTGCAGGGCGCCGAAGTCGTTCTGGTCGATGACCAGCGGCTGGTAGGCGAAGCCGTCGACCAGCGTGAAGCCCATCAGCGAGGGCTGGAAGTTCGCGTAGTCGAACTGCACGCCGAGCCACGAGCCGGTCGCCGGCACGCCGAGCGTCGCGCTGCCGCAGACCTCGCCGTTGATCACCGCCAGCGAGCCGTTGTTGGCCGTCGACCAGATCGTGCCGGCGTACGAGCCCGCGTCGCTGCAGAACAGCAGGTTCGGTTCGGGGACGTAGTTGCCGCTGGCGTCGGGGTAGGCCGGCGTGAACGTGCCGCCGTTCGGATCGAAGGCGAGGCCGCAGGTCTTGCCGTAGACGCCGGTCGTCACCAGCGGCTGACCGTCGCGGTTCATGCAGTTGGCGTTCAGCGCGAGCTGCCGGACGCTCAGCGAGCCCGAGGCCTCGAGCAGCAGCGCGCGGGCCGAGTTGGCGGCCAGCGTGCTGATGTTGCCGCTCGCGTCGTAGGCGACGTTGGCGGCGTCGATCTTGATGATCGAACCGTCGGGCGCGTTCACCGCGCCGCCGGCCTGGCCGTTGACCCAGTGGCCACCGGCCACCGGCACGTAGTAGAGGTCGCCGGCCGCCGACTGCAGCAGCGCATGGGCGCCGATGTTGGCCGCGCCGGCCTGCACGCCGATCGCCGGCGTCAGCTGGGCCGCGGTCAGGAAGAACTCGACGTTGCCGCTCGGCAGCAGGCGGATCCAGTCGCCCGGCACCAGCGTGTGCACCGCGGTGCCGTTGGCGGTGAAGACCTCGATGTCGGCGGCGACCTCGTCGCGGACGGTGAAGTAGACCTTGTCCCAGCTGACCGCGGCGCGGTCGGCGGCCTTCACGAACAACCCGCCGAGCTGGATGTTCTGGAAGTAGGTCTTGAGGCCGGCGAACTTCAGGTAGCTGCCGTCGTTGTTCGCGTCGCCGAGGTAGCACTGCATCGCCGTCGCCGGCAGCAGCGTGCGGGCGACCGCGCCGGGGCCCGGCGTGACGTACGAGAAGTCGAACTCCTCGAGGTGCGTCATCGCGCCGTTGGGCCGTTCGTTCGGCTGGTCGAGGCTGACGAACGGGAAGCGGCCGGTGAACAGGATCGACTGCTGGGCGGGGGCGAGGGCCGCCGTCGCGACGGCGACGAGCAGGATGCGGGGGAGGTGCTGCATGGTGTTGCTCCGGGGGAGTGGAGCGCCACAGAGTAGGGGCGCCGGCCAGCACGGCCAAGCGCCCGGGGGTGACAGCCGGCCCATGAGCCGGCATGCTCGGCGCGCCTCTGCGCCCTTTGCCCCACGCTCCGACCACCATGCGCAACCCGTCCCTCGCCGCGCTCCTCGCCGCCGCGCTGCTCACGCCGCTCACCGCCCAGAACCCGTCGAGCGACGTCGCCGTCGGCGTCTTCCCGTTCCTGGTCGGCAACATGGACGGTCGCATCAACGAGATCGTCACCAACTGCGTGACCCACGGCATCGACACGCTCTATGTCAGCGCCTTCCGCACCACCGCGGCGCAGACCGGCGACCTCTGGATCACCGACAGCGCCGGCGATTGGAACCCGGCCTGGGGCCCGGTGCGCTCGACCGGCGCCGGCATCCACCTACAGAACCTGATCACCGCCTGCCACGCACAGAACGTGCGCGTCGTCGCGGTGCTGAAGTGCTTCGCCGACACCGTCCAGCCCGACGACGCCGCGCACAAGCAGTACCTGCTCGGCGTGATCGACTACTTCGTCGATGCCTGGCAGGC
>CAYMRG010000371.1:0-5733 GCA_964392555.1 uncultured candidatus Brocadiaceae bacterium | reverse complement strand
GACCTTGTAGATGACGCCGACGTCGCCGTTGTAGACCTCGCGGTCGTAGTCGTTGCGGATCTGCATCACGCGGTCGCCGATCCGGTAGTGCTTGCCGCCGCGTTCGATCTCGATCTGTCCGGGGTTCAGCAGGTCCTGCAGGTCGCGGTTCAGCGTGTCGGCGCCGGTCTCGCCGCGGTACATCGGGCACAGCACCTGCACGTCGTGCATCGGGTCGAGGCCGAATCGTTTGGCGATCCGTTGCGTCACGATCTCCCGCACCAGCAGCCGCGCGTGCGCCGAGTTCCTGCTCTCGACGAAGTAGAAGTCGCTGCCTTCGCCGCCGCTCTCGGGCACCTCGCCGTGAAGGATGCCGTGGGCGACGCGCACGATGTCGGAGCCGCGCTGCTGGCGGAAGATCTGCGTCAGCGCGGTCGTCGCGACGCGGCCGCTGCCGATGATGTCGGCGAGCACGTTGCCGGGGCCGACCGACGGCAGCTGGTTGCGGTCGCCGACCAGCACCAGCGCCATCGACGGCGGCACCGCGCGGAGCAGCGCGTGCGCGAGCTGCACGTCGAGCATCGACGTCTCGTCGACGACCAGCATGTGGCCTTCGAGCGGGCACTCGGTGTTGCGCGCGAACTTGTGCGAGCCGTGCACGTACTCGAGCAGCCGGTGCACCGTCGACGCGTGGTGGCCGGTCGATTCCTCGAGGCGCTTCGCGGCGCGGCCGGTGGGGGCAGCGAGCAGCAGCTTGCATTGCTTCTGGCCGAGGATCTGCACCAGCGCGCGCACGATCGTCGTCTTGCCGACGCCCGGACCGCCGGTGATCACCGACACCGGTTCGGCCAGCGCGCGCTCGAGCGCGGTGCGCTGGTGTTCGGGCAACGTCATGCCGGACGTCTGTTCGAACCACTGCACGGCCGGTTGCGGGCGAATCGGCAGGTGCACGTGCCTCGCCATCAGGTGCGTGTGCAGCGCGCGCGCCACGCCGTCCTCGGCCGCGGCGAGCGCGATCGGGTAGACGATCGGCCGCGGGTCGTCGTGCAGCAGGATCGGTCCGGGCGGCAGTTGCCGCGCGATGCGACCACTCGCCGCGAGCTCGGGAATGCGCGCGCGCAGCGCCTCGGCGTCGCCGCTGATCAGCGTCGCCGTGCGGTGTGCGAGCTCTTCCTCGGGCAGGTAGCAGTGGCCTTCCTTCGCCGCCTGGGCGAGCGTGAACTCGAGCGCGGCGTCGAGCCGTTCGGGCGCTTCGGGCGCGATCCCCATCTGGCCGGCGAGCCGATCCGCGGTGCGGAAGCCGATGCCGACGACGTCGTCGGCCAGGCGGTAGGGGTTGGCCTGCACCAGCGCCGACGCATTCGCGCCGTAGCGGCGGATGATGCGCGCGGCGAGCGCCGTGCCCAGGCCGTAGGTCCGCAGGAACACGAGCACGTTCTGCAGGTCCTTCTGCGCGCGCACCGCCTGCGCGAGTTCCTCGACCTTGCGCGGGCCCAGGCCGCGGACCGCGCGCAGGCGGTCGGGGTCTTCCTCGATGATCCGCAGCGCATCGAGGCCGAGCGCGTCGACGATCTTCTGCGCGGTCGCCGGCCCGACGCCCTTGACCAGGCCAGAGGCCAGGTAGGCTTCGATGCCGTCGCGGGTGCACGGTGCGATCGCCTCGCACGAAACGACCTCGACCTGGGGCCCGAAGCGGGGGTGCTGGATCTCCTTGCCGGAGATCTTAAGCCTTTGCCCTTCGGCTAGTTGTGCGATCGGTCCGACGACGGTCACCGGCTTCTGCGAGGTCTCGTCCAGAAGCCTGGCGACCGCCCACCCGGTGTCCGGGTTGCGGAACGTGAAACGCTCCAGCGTCCCCTGCAGGGAGACTTCGCGTTCAGGGCTTGCGGCTGGCATCGAGGCTGGGCGATCGGCCGATGCGCGGCCGATCCACCTGCCGGGTGGACAACGGCGGCGTCGATCCGCTATGGTCTCGCCCCCTTTCGCCCGTCGGGGGAGCTGCACGCAGCATACGTCCGGCCAAGCGCCGGTGCCACGTGCCGCTCCCGCGGGTGAAGTTCGCATTGCCTCCGACCGATCTTCCCTCCCACATGATCCGCGTTCAGGTCCGCCCCAACGAGCCGCTCGAAGCTGCTCTGCGTCGCTTCAAGCGCCAGTGCAACTACGCTGGCATCTTCCGCCTCGCCAAGAAGCACGCCTACCACGAGAAGTCGAGCGACAAGCGTCGGCGTGAGGAGCGCGAGCGGCTGCGGAACATCCTGATGGCGGAGCGCAAGCGCGGTGGTGGGCCGCCGTCGAGCCGCGCCGGCAAGAAGCGCCGCGCGCGCCCGGGCAAGCCGAACGATCGCCGCGGCAACGATGGTCCGGATTTCGATCCGTTGACCGCCGACACGACGGTCCAGAAGACCGAGGCGTAGTCCGCGCGGCGACCCGTGCAGGTCGCCGGAGCAGATGCTGCCGAAGTACCCAGGCGATGGTCCGCGCGATCTCAGCAAGCCGCTCGAGCAGCTGAAGATCCTGGTCGACGCGCGCCTGGCCGGGCAACGCCTCGACCTGGCGCTCGCCGCCGTGCTGTCGTGGCGTTCGCGCGCCAGCATCCACCGCCTGATCGACGGCGGCTTCGTCCAGCTCGACGGGCGCAATGTCGCCGCGTCGCGGCGGGTCCGCGTCGGTGAGACGATCGTCGTCGACATCCCGCCCAATCCGCAGGCCAACCCGGATCCCGGCGCGAACGTCGAATTCGGCATCCTCTACGAGGACCAGTGGATGATCGCCGTCGACAAGCCGGCCGGCATGGCCGTGCACCCGTCGGGCCGGCGGCTCGACGGCACGCTGATCCACGCGCTGCACCGGCGCTACCGCAACCCTGGCGATCCCGAGCACGACGTCGTGCCCCGGCTGCTGCACCGCATCGACGTCGAGACCAGTGGCCTCGTCGCCGTCGGGCTCGACGAGCAGTTCCATCACCTCGTCGCGCGCCAGTTCGAGGACCGCGAAGTGCAGAAGAGCTACCTCGCGGTCGTGCACGGTCGCCCGGCGCAGGCCGAAGGCACGGTCGACGCGCCGATCGTGCCCGACAAGTCGTCCGCGGTGCGCCTGAAGCTGACCACCAGCCGGGACGGCAGCGGTCTTCCGGCGGTGACCCACTACCGCGAGGTCGGCCACCGCGGTGAGTTCACGCTGCTCGAAGTCCGGCCCAAGACCGGGCGCACGCACCAGATCCGCGTCCACATGGCGGCGATCGGCTGCCCGCTGGTCGGCGACAAGCTCTATGGCGGCGACGAGCAGCTGTTCCTGCACCAGATCGCCGGCACGCTCGACGAGGACCACCGCGCGCGGCTCGTCCTCGATCGCCATGCGCTGCACTCGCACACGCTGACGTTCCACCACCCGATGCTCGGACGCGAGATCACGCTGACCTCGCCGCTGCCGGCCGATCTCGCGGCGCTGGTCCGCTGACGGCGATCAGAGCTGGTGTTCGACCGCGAGCTGGATGATTCGACCGAGGAACAGCAGCTGCTCGGGCGTGCACGAGCTCCAGTCGAGCCCGACGTCGTAGAAGTTGCTGCCTTCGCGCCGTTCGACGCGCGTCGCCAGGCAGGTCAGTTCGTGCACGTCGTCGTCGATCGCGACGCGCAGCAAGACCCGCTGACCGACCAGCGGCGGCTGTCCGGTCTCGAGGCCGATGCCGAAGCGCGATACGTCCCGCACCGCGCCGAGCCCCTGGTCGTTGGGCTTGAACTTGCCCTTCGTCTCGAGGGCCGCGACGGCAGCGACGCGCACGCGCTCGCCGCGGCGCCGGTCCGGATGGTAGGTCATGCCGGCCTCATCGGCCGGCGCGGGGCGGGCCCTTCACTCGGGCCGAGCTCCTTCGGCGAACGTGGCAGCATGTCGCGATCGCGCGTTGGCAGGAATTCGCGCCGCGGCGAGCCGGCTCAGAGGTGTTCGCGATACGGCATCACCAGCCGGTAGCGGTCGGTCGCGCGCATCGGATCGAAGCTGCAGCGCAGCTCGTCGGCGGGGTCGAGGCCCGGACGCATCGGCATCTTCGCCTCACCATCGATCCCCTTCGTGTCGCAGCCGATCCCCGGCTGCATGCCGTTGGCAACGGCTGTTCGACCGCAGGACTTGGCAGGGGCAGGCCGCTCCGCTTGGGTTCTGGCGTCCATGGGCACTCCTCGGTGACGAGGGGCCCAGGCTAGGCGCTGCACCGCAACCTGGCAACCAGGGGGCTGCGATCGCCCCCGAACCTCAGCCGAACACCAGGCCGGCCAGGCACGGCAGGACGCTGACCGCGCCATACAGGACCGTCACGGCCCGCAGTTCGGGCGCCAGCGAGGCGTGGCGGGGGGCCGCGGCCGCATGTCCGTTTGCCGGAGCGGCTTCGGCGGACGTGCCGGGGCCGGGGACGGGCGTGGCACCGGTGTCGGGCCCGCGCCGCAGGTCGAGCCAGGCGATCGCTGCGGCGACGGCCGCCACCGGCCAGCGGAACCCGCTGGGCAGCAGGCCGCCAAACAGGGTGCCGGTGCCGCCGAGCACCAGGGCGAAGGCGAACAGGTTGCCCATCTCGGCCCCGCCGTCCGCTTCGCGATCGCGCGTGAACGGCAGTTCGTCGAGGGCGCGAACCATCGGGCGACTGGCGAGCGCCGCCACCGCGAGGGCGAACACGACCGCGGCCGCCGCGTCACCGCGGGTTGGGCTGGCGGACAACAGCAGCACCATCGCGACCGCGTGGACCGGCACCAGCACGTGGCTGACCAGCGCGCGGCGCACCGCGTCGCGCACCCGTTGCAGCGTCAGGCCGGGCGCCTGGTCGAAGACCCACCGCGCCTCGCTCTGCTCGGCGCGCGGCAGGAACGCGATCAGGAACGGCAGGTAGATCGCCGGCAGCTGCAACAGCAGGCAGAGGAACGTGAAGTCGTGGCGGCTGCCATCGCCGCGGTCGCGCAGCGCGAGGAACACCATGCCGGCCGGCAGACCGAGCAGCGGCAGCACGCGCGCGCGGAACCCCGCGTTGCGCCACATCGACACCGCGGTGAAGTCGGCGATGCCGCGACCCGGGCCACGGCCGGCGAGGCGTGCCAGCAGCCAGCGCAGGACCGAGCGGCGGCCGACGCGCGCGCGCGCCGCGCCGTCGCGCGTGCCGAGCAGCGCGCCCGCGAGCCACAGCAGCGGCCCGCCGGCGACGAACGGCAGCAGCCGCCACAGCTCTGCACTCGGCGCGTAGAGCCACTTGGCGGCCTGGTAGGGCGGCAGCAGTTCGGCGCCGCGGCGGCCGATCGGCAGGTCGTCGGCGGTGCCGCCGAGCCGTTGCATGCCGAGCGCGAACAGCACGAGGCCGCCGCCGAGCAGCAGCGCCTTCGCCGAGCCGGCGAGCAGCGCTGCGCGCGCCGGGCCGAACGCCCGTTCGAGCAGCCGGACGCCGACGCCGAGGGCGCCGCTGGCGAGGCCGCTGCAGCCGCACGCGATCACGACGTAGAGCGGCACCTGCGTCCAGTCCTGGCGGAGGAACGCCAGCAGGATCGCCGGCGGCAGCGCCATGCCGATCGTGACGAGGCAGACGAAGAACATCGCATGCCCGGCCCGGGCGACCAGCACCACGTGTGGCCGTACCGGCGCACTGCCGAGCAGCGCCTCGTCGGCGCGGCGCCGCGACCAGCCATGCTCGTTGGCGAGCGTGCCGATCGCCACCAGCAGCGACGACAGGCACAGGTTGGCCGCCGCGAACGGCACGGGCGGCCGTTCGGGGAACAT
>CAYMRG010000370.1:0-5751 GCA_964392555.1 uncultured candidatus Brocadiaceae bacterium | reverse complement strand
GAAGGTTTGCTGTCATCGGAGGCGGTATACGCGCCGCTGCTCTTGACCCAGGCAGCCTATGCACCACAGAACATACCGCTCGAGCAACCAGTCCATCGGCTTGTCCGCATATCGAAACTCTTGCATAGAACCTCCTAATTGGGTCTCCTCAGGCCGTCCATGAATCCAGCGCCATGGACGCAGCATCCCCGAATGCCCCGCCCATTGCATATGCCCCTGCTTTGTGGCAGAAGGCGCTCATTCGCAGTCAGGCGCCCACCACTGCCAGCGCAGCGTTGGAGGTCACAAATCCGCCAGCGTTGGCCCCGAGGTCGTGCACCAAAAATTGCAGAATGAATACGGTGCCGACAGCCGCTAAATTATTAGGCAGCACAACGCCCCAGATATACGAGCCAAATATTCCGGTCGACGGAATCACGTCGATAATCTGCGGCACGGCGTACAGAGGACACCCAGGCATACCCAGCGGCGCAAGCTCGTAGGCCGCCAGCGGATAATGCGAGGCATCAAAGCTCACCATCGCAGCCGCAATCTCATTCGCTGGCAGGTTGTGCAACAGGACGCTGAACGGCTGCCCGATCCGAGGCGGCTGATTCGCCAATTGCTCTGGAATCCCGCTCGTGCCAGTGCATCCAGAGCCAAATGTCGTGAAAAACGACGGCCCACTCCCAAGCTCATGGAACACCACGTCATCGATCGCTGGCCCGGTGGACCCACTTGTGCTCAAGCTCAGGAATTCGATGGTCGTCGACGGCGCTACTCCAACCACAATAATCGAGCGTAGCGACCACCCCATGCTCGTGCTCGTGGAGTTGCTCGTGTCGAAGGATTGAACGCTTTGGGTAGAGCCGACGGTAACGCGCATCGTCTTGACCAGTGGCCCTCCCGTGTTGCCCGCCATCCTGAAGGACAACTCGTACATGACGCCCGGAGTCGTCGCAACAGTCTGGCGAATTCCGCCCGGAGACAGTCCGTCCAAGTCAATGCAATAACTACCATTTGCCGCCGTCCACTCCGCTACTTGGTCAACACTGCCTGCGAAGACGAACCAGCCAGGAAAGGCAGCCGACGGACTATAGACAGTGGTATTGGTAGTGGTCCCAGGGCCGCTCTCGAAACTCCCGTTAACGAGGAGATTCGGACCTTGGGCAGCGCATGTGCCCACGAGGGCGAGGAGGAGGGGAGCACGCATGTCCATGATCGAATCGCTTTATCAGCTATTGAGGAATGAAGCTGCCGACAAAAGGGCAGGCCTGAGCCACTATGCCCAGCACAACCCGAAGGCCAAGACACCGAGTCAAGGTACACGCCCGGCCATCGGCAGGCAATCCCAGGCGGCACCTCCGGTCCGAGGTGTGGAAATCACGATTCGCCGTGGGATCCGGTGCCGCGATTCCGCTGACAAGTGCATGGCCCGCACCCCGGCGACGATCCTACTGCTGCCCGTCCTGGCCTCGCTCGCCCCGGGGCAGAACCACACGCGCAGCGACCTCGTGCTCGGCAACCTGGCGACGTTCGCCGCCGACTCGGCGAACGGGCAGTTCGCGCTGTTCGCCTTCTCGCTGCTCGGCACCGGCAGCGTCGGTTGTCTGCCGGGCCTCGGCTGCATCGAGGTGCTGCCGCCGCTGCTGGTGTCGCCGGTGGTCGCGGCGGCCCCCGACGGAATCTGCCGGTTCGCGTTCGAGATCCCGGCCGCGCTGCCGCTGCCGCAGCCGCTCGGTTCGCAGGCGCTGCTGCTCGAGCCGGGGCAGTTGTTGCTGACCAACGCGCTCGACGGGCCGATCGTGCCGCTGTCGGCCTTCGACGACGAGTTCGCGGGTGGCGCGCTGGACCCGGCGTGGCAGGTCTACAACCCGCAGTTGGTGCAGTTCTCGGTCGGTGGCGGGGCGTTGCACGTGCAGCCGACCCAGGGCGGGCCCGCCGCGACCTGGTATGCGAACGGCGAAGGCCCCGCGTTCTACCGCGTCGTGCGCGGCGACTTCACGGTGACGGCCGTGGTGCGCGCCTACCGCCTGTCGAACCCGAGCCAGCCGCCGCCCGCGGACTACGACATGGCCGGCCTGTCGCTGCGCGATCCGGCGAGCCTGCCCGGGGCGCACGACTGGCTGCACGTCGCGGTCGGTGGTGGGGACGCGGCCACGCCGATCGCCGTCGAGGACAAGTCGACCGACGACTCGGTCAGCGACCTCGTGCTGCATCCGATCGCCGCGCCGATGGGTGAGATCCGCGCGACGCGGCAGGGCGCGCTGGTATCGCTCTACTACCGCACCGATGCGCAGCAGCCGTGGACGTTGCTGCGAGCGCATTGGCGGCCCGACCTCGGGCCGGAGCTGCAGGTCGGGCCCCACTGCTTCTCGTGGTCGCCGGTCGTCGACATCGGGGCGAGCTTCGACGAGGTGCACTTCACGCGGCCGTGACGCTGTTCACACCTTCCGCGCCCAGATCACCTGGCTCGGCGCGCCCAGCAGCGCGTGCGACCACGACCAGACCAGCGACACGGTCGGGTCGGCGAAGCCGGCGGCGCGCAGGTCGTCGAGCAGGTCCCAGCCGTGGTCCCAGAACACGAGGCTGCCGCGGCGGTCGATCGGGTTGGCGTGGAACTGCGGCGGCAGCAGGTGTTCGACGCGGCCGTCGCGCAGCGCCGCCCGCTGGCGCGTGACGGCGAGGTCGCTGTGCCACGGGATCGTGAACACCACGTGCCCGCCCGGGCGCAGCACGCGGCTCGCCTCGCGGAGCGCGCGGCGGTGGTCCGGGACGTGTTCGAGCACGTCGCAGGTGAGGTGGAGGTCGAAGCTGCCGTCGGCGAACGACAGCGCCTGCAGGTCCTCGTGGCGGATGCCATCGTGGACCGTGCCGCCGGCGAGGTCGGGGCCGAGGAACTCGCTGCCGGTGACGTTGGCGCCGACGTAGCGGGTTGCGAGCGCGCGGAGCAACGGCGACCGTTGCTCGGCGACGTAGACGGCGTGCGGCGGGCGGGTGGCTGCGAGGTGATCGACGAAGGCGACGACCAGGCGCTGGCGGGCCGCGAGCCGGCAGCGATGGCAGGTGAGCGTGTTGCGCAGTTCGCACGGCTCGGCGGTTCGCCTCGGCCCGAGCGCGCGGCGGCGCGCGGTGAACCGCGCCGGGCCGCGGCAGACGTCGCACCAGCCGGTGGCGTGCAAGCCGCCGAACAGGCCGCGGCGGCCGCGCACCAGGTCGCGTTCGCGCTGCCACTGCGCGGCTAGCGCCGCGCCGGCGAGGCACGCGGCGTACTGCGCGCGGTCGGCGCAGTCGACGCGGCACACGTCGACCGTGGTTGTCACGGCCTCACTCGTGCCGCAGCGCGCGCACCGGATCCATCATCGCCGCGCGGCGCGCCGGGTAGATGCCGAACACGATGCCGGTCGCGCACGAGATGCCGAGCGCCAGCAGCACCGCGCCCGGCGTCACGACCGGCTTCCAGTCGGTGACCTGCTCGATCAGCTTGCTGCCGAGCAGGCCGAGCAGGATGCCGAGCAGGCCGCCGGCGAGCGCCAGGGTGACGGTCTCGATCAGGAACTGCAGCGTGATGTCGCCCTGCGACGCGCCGATCGCGCGGCGGATGCCGATCTCGCGCGTCCGCTCGGTGACGCTGGCGAGCATGATGTTGAGGATGCCGATGCCGCCGACCAGCAGCGAGATGCCGGCGATCACCGGCAGCACGATGTCGAACGTCCGCTGCGTGCGCGCGCGCGACTCGAGCAGTTCGATCGGCACGACGACCTCGTAGTCCTTGCGTTCGTGGAACGACGCGAGGATCGCCTGGATGCCGCGCGCGGCGGTCGGCACCTCGTCCTCGTCGCGCACCGTGCAGACGATCTGGTGCAGCTCGACGCGCGAGCGCTCGAACGAACCCGACTCGTAGGTGCCCTTGGTCAGGCCGAGGCGGTCGACGACGGTCTCGAACGGCACGTAGACCTCGAGCGCGCGGTCGTCGAGGCCGAGCACGGTGCGGTCCGGGTTGTCGGTGACGAAGTCCGGCAGCACGCCGACGACGCGGTAGAACTCGCTGCCGATCTTCAGGTCGAGCAGCAGCGGATCGCCGACGTAGCGGGCCTCGCGCAGCACGCGCGTGCGGACGACGCAGACGCGGGCGCGGTCCACCTCGTCGGCCTTGGTCAACGCGCGGCCGAGGAACGGGTGCAGCTCGAGCCGGTCGAAGTAGCGGTGCGTGACGCCGTGGATCTTGGCCTCGACGCGGCGGCTCTTGAACCACAGCCAGTCCTTGACGTCGTGGACCGGCAGCGCCTCCTCGACCAGCGGCAGCGTGCGCTGGATCTGCTCGAGGTCGTGGAACGTCAGCCCGTAGCGCAGCGTGAAGCTGCCCTGCTCCTTCTTCGTGTTGGTCTCGGCCGGCGGCTTCTGCGCGTTGACGATGACGTTCTTCGTGCCGAGTTCGCGGATCTGCGCGAGGATCGCGCGGCGCGCGCCCTCGCCGGCCGACACCATCGACATCACCGAGGCGATGCCGAAGATGATGCCGAGCGCGGTCAGCAGCGAGCGCAGCTTGTGCCGTTGCAGGTTGCGCAGCGCTTCGACGATCAGTTCGGCGAACATGCGGTCTCCTCGCTCGCCGAGCGCCTGTCGAGCCGTTCGTCGGCCTCGACCGCACCGTCCCTCAGCGTGATGCGGCGCGGCGCCGCGCCGGCGATCGCGCGATCGTGCGTGATCATGACGATCGTGCGGCCGCTGGCGTGCAGCTCCCGGAACAGCGCCATGATCTCGGCCGAGATCTTCGAGTCGAGGTTGCCGGTCGGTTCGTCGGCGAGCACCAGCGACGGTTCGTTGACCAAGGCGCGCGCGACCGCGGTGCGCTGGCACTCGCCGCCGGACAGCTCGGACGGCAGGTGCGTGCGGCGATGGCCGAGGCCGACGCGTTCGAGGATCGCCTGCGAGCGCTCGCGGCGTTCGCGGCGGGCGATCCGCGCGTAGAACAGCGGCAGCTCGACGTTCTCCTCGACGGTCAGGTGCGGCACGAGCTGGAACGACTGGAAGACGAAGCCGATGCGCGTCTTGCGCTGGTGGGACAATGCCAGGTCGTCGAGCCGGGCGACGTCTTCGCCGACCAGCAGGTAGTTGCCGGAGGTCGGCCGGTCGAGGCAGCCGAGGATGTTCAGCAGCGTCGACTTGCCGGAGCCCGACGCGCCGACGATCGCCGCGAACTCGCCGTGGTCGACGCGCAGGTCGATGCCGCGCAGCACCGGCACGGGGTTCTGCGCGGTGCCGTAGCTCTTGACGATCGCGCGCAGCTCGAGCACCGGCCCGGTCGGGTCGGTCGCGGGCCGCAGCGTTGCCGACGTGGCGATCACGAACCCTTCGCCGGCTGCGCCGTATCGGCCTTGGCCTCGGTCGTCTTGGTCTCGGCGGTCGTGCCGGGCTTGTCGGGCGCCTTGGCGGCGTCGTCCTTGTCGCGCGCGTCCGGCAGCGACGGGTTGTAGAGCAGCACGGCGTCACCCTCGGCGAGGCCCTCGAGGATCTCGACGTAGGTGTCGTTGCTGGTGCCGAGCTTGATCGCGCGCTTCTCCGGCGGCTTGTCCGGTACCTGGACGTGGCACCACTGGCTGCCGCCCTCGGCGAACACGCTCTGCAGCGGCACGAACAGCGTCTGCTGGCGGTTCTCGACGTGGATCACGCACTTCGCGCTGATGCCCGGGCGGAGCTGGATGTCCTTCGGCGGCGTGACCGTGACCTCGACGTCGAACTTCTTGACCTCGGTGTTGCCGCTCCAGTCGT
>CAYMRG010000369.1:0-5754 GCA_964392555.1 uncultured candidatus Brocadiaceae bacterium | reverse complement strand
CGCCAGAAGACCGCCCAGTTGCTCGGCATCGCCGTGTCGACGCTCTACGAGAAGTTGAAACGGCACGCGATCGACGCCTGATCGCCGGTCGTGTCCCCTGGTCACGCCCCGCGCCATTCGCCATGATCGGTGGATGGCCGGCCCCCGCCGCATCTACCTCGACAACGCCGCGACGACCCGCCCGCACCCCCCGGTGGTGACGGCGATGGCCGACGCGCACCTCGACCTGTTCGGCAATCCGAGCAGCCTGCACGCCTTCGGCCCGCCCGCCCGCAAGGCGCTCGACGACGCCCGCGAGTTCCTGCGCGGCACGCTGGGCGCGGCGCGCGTGGTGTTCACGTCGGGCGGCAGCGAAGCGGACCTGCTCGGCATCGTCGGCAGCGCGGCGGCGCGGTCGCCGGGGCGCGTGCTGATGGCGGCGAGCGATCACCCGGCGCTCCTGCAGTGCGCGGGCCTGCTGGGCCGCTGGCGCCACCACGTCACGGTGCTGCCGGTGACGCGCGACGGCGACCTCGCCCCGGAGACGCTGTTCGAGGCGCTCGGCCAGGACGTTCGCACGGTCGCGCTGATGTACGGCCACAACGAACTCGGCACGCTGTGCCAGCTCCGCGAACTCGTCGAGCTGGTGCGCCGCACGGCGCCCGAAGCGCACGTCCATGTCGACCTCGTGCAGACCTACGGCAAGCTGCCGTTCGACATGGACGAGTTCGACGTCGACTCGGCCGCGGTGTCGGGCCACAAGTTCCACGGGCCCAAGGGCGCGGGGTTCCTCGCGCTGTCGAACACGGCGCAGCTCGCGGCGATCCAGCCGGCCGGCGGCCAGGAAGAGGGACTGCGCGGCGGCACCGAGAACGTCGCCGGCGCGATCGGCCTCTGCCGCGCGGCCGAGCTCGCGCTCACCCACCAGCACACGACGGCGACGCACACCGCGGCGCTCGCCGACCTGGTGTTCGCGCGCGTGCTGGAGGAGCTGCCCGAGGCCGAACGACTCGGCCACCCCGATCGCCGCCTGCCGCACATCCTGTCGATGCGGCTGCCCGGCGTCGTCGGCCAGTCGCTGCTCGAGCGCTGCGACGCGCGGGGCATCGCGTTCTCGACCGGCTCGGCATGCCACGCGCACGACCAGGAAGGCGACCAGCGCGCGGCGAAGAACCACGTCCTGGCGGCGATCGGTCTCGACGCACGCGCGGCCCGCGAGGTGGTGCGGCTGTCGTTCAGCAGCGAGACGACGCACGCGGACGCCGTCGACGCGGCTACCATCCTGGTCGACGAGGCGCTGCGCCTGCTCGCGGCCGCGCCGCGCGATCGCGGCCAGCCCGAACGGCGCCCGGCGCGCGGAGCGCAGCAGCGGTGACCGACACGAGCTCGCTGTCGCCGGCGATGGCGCAGTACATGGCGCAGAAGCAGCGCCATCCCGACGCCCTGCTGTTCTTCCGCATGGGCGACTTCTACGAGCTGTTCTTCGACGACGCCAAGATCGCCGCGAAGCTGCTCGGCATCACGCTGACCAGCCGCAGCAAGGGCGAGAGCGCGATCCCGATGGCGGGCGTGCCGTACCGCGCCGTCGACGGCTACCTGCAGAAGCTCGTGCAGCTCGGCCAGCGCGTCGCGATCTGCGAACAGCTGCAGGACCCGAAGGAGGCCAAGGGCGTCGTCGAACGCGCGGTCGTGCGCGTCGTCACGCCGGGCACGCTGACCGAGGACAACCTGCTCGACGACCGGCGCAGCAACCACCTGACCGCGGTCAGCATCGGCAAGGACCGCGCCGGCGTCGCCTGGCTCGAGCTGTCGACCGGCGCGTTCTTCGTCCACGAATGCGCGCTCGACCGGCTCGCCGACGAGCTGGCGCGCATCGAACCCGCCGAGCTGTTGCTCAGCGAGGCGCTGCGCGGCGAAGCGCGGCCGTGGCTCGCGACGGGCAGCTCGCCGACGACGTTCCGGCCCGGCTTCGACTTCGGCGCCGACGGCGGCACGCGCGTGCTGCTGCAGTTCTTCAAGACCGCGACGCTCGCCGGCTTCGGCGTGCAGGACATGCCGCTCGCGATCGGCGCCGCCGGCGCGGTCGTCACCTACCTGCAGGAGACGCAGCTCTGCGCGCTGCCGCACCTGCGGCGCATCGAGGTCTGGCACGACGGCTCGCACATGCGGCTCGACCGCGCGACGCGCCAGAGCCTCGAGCTGGTGCAGACGATGCGCGGCGACGAAGGCACGCCGCTGCTGCAGATCCTCGACCGCACGTCGACGCCGATGGGCGCGCGGCGGCTGCGCGCCTGGCTGCTCGCGCCGCTGGCGCAGGTCGGCGCCGTGCTCGACCGCCAGGACGCGATCGGCGAACTGTTCGACGACGGCGAGCTGCGCCGGCTCGTCGCCGACCGGCTGTCGCAGGTGCTCGACCTCGAGCGACTGACCTCGCGCGCCGCGTTCGGCCGCGCCAACGGCCGCGATCTGGTCGCGTTGCGCCACAGCCTCGAGCAGCTGCCGACCCTGCGCGAGCGGCTCCGTCGTTGCCGTTCGGCGAAGCTGCTGCGGCTCGCCGAGGAACTCGATCCGCTGCCCGAGCTGGTCGCCGAACTGGCCGCGACGATGGTCGACGAGCCGCCGTTGTCGGTCAGGGAAGGCGGCCTGATCCGCACCGGCTGCCACGCCGAGCTCGACGAGCTGCGGACGCTCGCGCACGACAGTTCGCAGTGGCTCGCCAACTACCAGGCGCAGCTCGTCGAACGCACCGGCATCCCGAGCCTGAAGGTCGGCTTCAACAAGGTCTTCGGCTACTTCATCGAGGTCACGCACACGCACCGCGAGGTCGCGCTGCCGCCGGAGTTCCAGCGCAAGCAGACGACCAAGAACGCCGAACGCTACGTCACCGACGAGCTGCGCACGTTCGAGAGCAAGGTGCTCAAGGCCGAGGACAACAGCCGCGCGCTCGAATACGAGCTGTTCACGGCGCTGCGCGAACGCGTCGCCGGCGAGCTGGCGCGGCTGCAGACGACCGCGCATGCGGTCGCCGAGCTCGATTGCTGCGCGGGCCTCGCGACCGTCGCGCGCGAACGCGACTACTGCCGCCCGGTCGTCGACGAATCGCAGACGCTCCGCATCGAGGACGGCCGCCACCCGGTGATCGAGGCGACGCACGCCGCATCGACGTTCGTCGCCAACGACACCGACCTCGCCCCGCCCGATCGCCGCCTCGTGCTGCTGACCGGTCCCAACATGGCGGGCAAGTCGACCTGGATCCGCCAGAACGCGCTGATCGCGATCATGGCGCAGATCGGCAGCTTCGTGCCGGCGCGCGCCGCGACCGTCGGGCTCGTCGACCGCGTCTTCACGCGCGTCGGCGGCGCCGACGACATCAGCCGCGGCGCGTCGACGTTCATGGTCGAGATGACCGAGACCGCGAACATCCTCAACAACGCGACCAGCCGCAGCCTCGTGATCCTCGACGAGGTCGGTCGCGGCACCAGCACCTACGACGGCCTGTCGCTGGCGTGGGCGATCGCCGAGGATCTGCACGAGCGCGTGCGCTGCCGCGCGCTGTTCGCGACGCACTACCATCAGCTGATGGACCTCGCCGGCCCCGGCAAGGGCATCATCAACTGCCGCGTCGCCGTGCGCGAATGGGGCGACGAGATCGTCTTCCTGCACCGCATCGAGGTCGGCGGCACCGACCGCAGCTACGGCCTGCACGTCGCGCGCCTCGCCGGCATCCCCGACGGCGTGCTGAAGCGCGCCGCCGACGTGCTGCAGAAGCTCGAGGACGAAGGCGACGAGGTGCGCGAGACGCTGGTCGCCGCGCGCGACCGGCAGCGGCCGGGCATGAAGCAGAAGGAGCTGTTCGCGCCGCCGCCGCACCCGGTGATCGAGGAGCTGCAGCGCCTCGACGTCGACGACGTCTCGCCGCGCCAGGCGCTCGACCTGCTGCGCGGCCTGCGCGAACGCGCCACCGGGGAGTAGCCACGCCGGGCCGACTGCCGATACTCGGAGGGAGATGAGCGACGCGATCACGATCCGCCCCTACCAGCCCGGCGACGAGGTCGGCATCCTCGCCGGCCACAACCGTATCTTCCCGGCGCGCTCGCTCGCCCATTGGCAGTGGAAGTTCCGCGACAACCCGACCGGCCAGGTGCACACGATGCTGGCGGTGCACGAGCGCGACGGCATCGTCGGCGCCTACGTGACGCTGCCCGTGCACGCGCGGATCGAGGGCAAGCAGCGGATCATCGGCCAATGCGTCGATCTCTGGGTGCTGCCCGAACACCGCCGCGCCGGCCCGCGCCCGGGCCTGTTCGTCAACCTTGCGCTCGCCCACTACGAGCTGTGGGGCGGCAGCCAACCGCACCAGAACTCGTTCCACCACGGCTGGCCGATCGCGACGTGGCGGATCGGCCAGAAATACCTGCGCTACGAGATGGTGCGCGACTGGGACTTCCTGTTTCGCGAGCTGCCGCCGGGCGGCTTCGCGCCGCGCGCGGTCGCGAACGACCTCGAGGTGCGCACCGTCGCGCGCTTCGACGCCGACACCGATGCGCTGTGGGCGGCGAACCAGGACGCGACCAGGCTGGCGATCCTCCGCGACGCCCGCTACCTCAACTGGCGGTTCGCCGACGCGCACGACGTTCGCTACGAACTGCTCGAATGCCGGGAACGCCGCACCGGCCGTCTGCGCGGCATCGCCGTGCAGACGAAGAGCGACTTCGTCGTGCCCAACACGAGCTTCCTCGTCGACTGGCTCTGCCCCGCCGACGACCGCGACGCGACGGTGGCGCTGGTCGCGCACGCCGAGCGCCGCGCGACGGAGACCGGCGCCAGCGCGCTGGCGACGCTGTTCCAGCATCGCGACCCGCGGTTCCTCGCCTTCCAGAAGCTGGGCTTCCTCGTCTACGGCACGATCTACTTCCAGGTCGTGATCCCGTTCGACCAGCAGGACACCCACTTCTACAAGGAGGAGTGGTACCACACGCTGGGCGACTCGGACCTCGTCTGAGAGCCGAGAGGAAGTCACGATACGGCCTCTCAGGATGCCGATTGGCGGCCGCCTACTCGGCCGCGCAGAGCCTTCGAGAGGATTCTCTCTCAGGCTCCGAGCCGGACGCCGCGACGCGCGGCGACGGCATGGCAGCGGCCGACGGCGGCTACTTGGGTTCCGCCTCGGCGCGGGGCAGCTGCGGCGGTGGCGGCGGCTCCCTTTCGACCTGGTGTGACTCACCGAGTGGCGTGCCCTGCAGCATCGCGGCCATGATCACCGCGAACGTGCCCACGGCCTCACGCGACCTGCCGAGCGCGAGCCGGGCGATGAAGTCGGTGCCTTCCCGCTTCGCCTCGACGGCGGCGAGTTGCTTCTTGATGCCGCGCAGCTGCGGGATCTCGCTGAGCTTCGCCAACCACCGCTGCCCTTGCTCGGCGGTGACGTCGAGGCCCTTGCCGGCCCGCCCATGGCGCAGCGTCGCCAGCAGTTCGAGCTGCGGATCGTCGGCGTCCCCGTGGCAACGCACCTGCAGCGCCAGCGCGCGCGGCTCGTCGTCCGCGGGCCATTCGGCCTCGGGGAACAGCTGGCGCCGGAAGTTGCCGCCGATCTCGCGGTTGGCGAGGTCGAACACCATCGACACCAGCCGGTCACCGCGACCGGTCAGCAGCGACATCACCTCGGGGTCGGGCAGCCCCTGCTTGCCGTCCTCGGCGAGGCCACGGTCGACCAGTGCGGGCTCGCCGCGCACGAGCAGCTTGTCGGCGAGCAGCACGAGTACGTCGTCGCCCTGA
>CAYMRG010000368.1:0-5783 GCA_964392555.1 uncultured candidatus Brocadiaceae bacterium | reverse complement strand
GCGCTCGCTTGGGGCTCGCTTGCCGCCGTTGGCGGGCGAATGCGGCGCGCTCGCCGCTCGGTCGTGGTGGTGGTGGGAGGGGCGAGATAGTGTCTCGCCCTCCGCGATGGCCGCCC
Source organism: uncultured candidatus Brocadiaceae bacterium (assembly GCA_964392555.1). Taxonomy (GTDB): domain Bacteria; phylum Planctomycetota; class UBA1135; order UBA1135; family UBA2386; genus CAYMRG01. The sequence goes on along the minus strand of CAYMRG010000368.1, from coordinate 5,667 downwards.
TCGACGATCCTCCGCCGCATGCCCCGATCGCACCGATCGTTGCCGAACGCGGCCGGTCGCTGCGCGAGTTCGCGTTCCTGCTGGTGGTCACCGCGCTCGCCGCGGCGCTGCGCCTCTACCACCTCGAGCGCTGGTCGCTGTCGCCGGTCGAGGCCGACACCTGGCGGCTGGTGACGATGCCGCTCGAGGGCCGCACCGGCTACTACGGCGATCCGGCGAGCCGCAGCCCGCTCACCATCCTGGTGTTGCGCTGGCTGCTCGACTCGGGCTGGCTGCCGTTCCACGGCGAAGGCTGGCTGCGGCTGCCGTTCGCGTTCGTCGGCGTGCTGACCGTGCCGCTGCTCGCCCTGGTCGGTCGCCTGTGGACCGACCGTCGCACGGCGATGGTTGCGGCGCTGCTGTTGGCCGTGCACCCGTGGCACGTCGGAATCAGCCAGACGGCGGCGACCCCGGTCGTGGTCGGCTGCGTCGGTCTCGGCGTGGCGGCGCTGCTCTTGCGGCTCGTCGACCAGGACCGTTCGGGTGCCTGGCGCTGGCTCGGCGGCATCGCGCTGGCCGGCCTCGCCGGCATCACCGGGCCGGGCGGCTGGCTCGTCGCCATCAGCCTGGCGGTGGGGTGGACGATGTCCGCGACGGCCAGGTTCCGACCGCTGCAGCGCTGGCTCGGCGCCGGGCTGCTGGTCGTCGCCGCGACCGCGCTGTCGCTGTGGCGCCACGAACCGTCCGCCGCCGCGCCCGGGCCCTGGGCCTGGCTCGGCGGCCTCGGCCTGGCGGCGGTGCTCGCCGCCGGCGTCGGCGCCTTCGTCTGGGCCGCGCTGCCCGGCGCGCTGGATCGCCGCGCGCTGCGGTTCGTCGCGGCCGGCGTCCTGGTGCCGCTCGCGGTGACCCTCGGCCGCTGGCTGGTCGGCGCCGATGCTGCGCAGGGGGCGATGGCGCTGCTGCTGCCGCCGCTGCTGCTGCTGGCTGCGCGAGGCACGCTCGGCGCCGTCGCCGCGACCCGCGAAGCGCTCGGTGATCGCAACTGGGTGATGCGTTCGATCGACTGGTCGGCCCTGGTGGCGGTCGTCGCCCTGCTGCTGGTCGACTCGTTCCTGTTCGTCACCGTGTTCGACGGTGGCCGGGTGCCGTGGCGGCTCGCCACCGACCGCATGTTCGACCAGCTCGCGCGCAACGCGCGGCTGACGGTGTGGTCGGGCGAAGGTGAGACGCCGATGGTCTACTATCTGCGGCCGAACCATTGGCGCGACGCACCGCGCGATGCGCACCCCGGCGCGCAGGTGCGGTCGGTCGCCGAGTCCGATCCGCTCGCGGTGCTGGCCACGGCCGCGGCCGAGCCCGAAGGCGAGGCGCACATGCTCGTGCTGCGCACCGACGAGGTCGCGCGGTGGTGCGCCGACGAGGCGACGCGCGACCGGCTGCGCGACGACTTCGCCTGTCTCGGTCTGGTGCCGAGCCCGCTCGACGGCGGGGGCGCTGCGCTGCAGCTGTTCCGGCCGCGCGGGCTGCGCTGATCCACGGTCCGGCGCGCCTGCTGCCCCGGCCGGCGCACTCGGCTAGGTCGCGCCGCCGCGCGGGTGCAGGCGTTCGTGGACGTGGCGCAGCCGTTCGTGGTCGACGTGGGTGTAGACCTGCGTCGTCTGCAGCGACGCGTGGCCGAGCATCTCCTGCACCGAGCGCAGGTCGGCGCCGCCGGCGACCAGGTGGGTCGCGAACGAGTGGCGCAGCGCGTGCGGTGAGCAGGCGACGGTGAACCCGGCACGCTCGCAGGCGGCGCGCACGATCTGGAACAGGCGCACGCGGTCGAGCGGTCGGCCAGTGCGCGACAGGAACAGCACGTCGCCCGGGTCGCGGCCGGCGCGCGCGCGCAGCAGCGGCCGGACCTCGGTGCGATAGCGTTCGAGCCAGCGCAGCGCCGAGTCGGCGATCGGCACCAGGCGCTCCTTGTTGCCCTTGCCGAATGCGCGCAGCAGGCGGTGGTCGGCGACGATGCTGGTGGTGCGCAGCGCGATCACCTCGCTGACCCGGCAGCCGGTCGCGTAGAGCACGTGCAGCATCGCCAGATCGCGGATCCCGAGCGGGTCGTCGGGCTGGTGGTCGAGCAGGCGCGCGACGGCGCGCTGGCTGAGTGCCTTGGGCAGCTTGCGTTCGAGCTTCGGCCCGAGCAGGCCTTCGGCGACGTCCTCGGCAGCGAGGCCCTCGGCGTGCAGGAAGCGGTAGAAGCCGCGGATCGCGGCCGCCGCGCGCGCGACCGATGCCGGCGCCCGGTCACGCGTTTGCGCCAGCAGGTGCCGGTCGATCGCCGCGCGGTCGGGCAAGCCGGCCTGGCCTCGCAGCAGGGCCTGCAGGTCGCGGCGGTAGGCGGCGACGGTGTGCGGGGAGACCTGCAACTCGACGCCGAGGAACACCAGGAAGTCCGCCAGCGCGCGCTGGCCGATCGAACCCGAGGGAGCCGCCACGGTCGCGACCATAGCAGACGGCCACTTCCGGCGGCTGGTTCGCAGGGCCGTATCCGCAGGGGTTGCGCGGGAATTTCGCGATCGCGAGCGCTCCGTGTTCTACCCGCCTTGACCATGCCGCGGGGCCTACGTATGGTCCCCGCCCCTTCGTGGTGGGGATCGGTCCCCGCCGCTTCCGTTCGCGCCGGAGACAGCCGGCGCCACCGCACCGGGACGACCGGCGCGGCGCTCCTCGAAGTCACGACCTGCACATGTCGAAGCCGACCAAGACCGAACTGGCGAAGTACAAGGCGATCCTCGAGAAGCAGCTCTCTTCGCTGCGCGGGGACGTCGGTTCGATGCGGGACGAGGCCCTGCGCGCCTCCGACCAGGACGCTTCGGTCGACCACCTGGCCGACCAGGGCACCGACAACTACGACCAGGGTTTCATGCTCGGCCTGATCGAGAACGAGGAGGAGACGATCAAGCTGATCGAGGAAGCGCTCGACCGCATCGACGGCGAAGGCGACTGGGACTTCGGCGTCTGCCCGCTGTGCCAGGAAGAGGTCGACGGGCAGAAGGCCAAGAAGGACGCGAAGAAGGCCGTCAAGGCCAAGGTGGTCGACGTCTGGATCCCGAAGGCGCGGCTCGAGTACCTGCCGTGGGCGCGCTACTGCGTGCGCCACCAGGAGGCCGAGGAACGTAACCGCGAGATCGCCTGAGGCGCGGCATGGCCGAGATGGTGGGCAGCGGGGCCGCGGGCGGCGAGGCGGCGGGCGGCGAGGCGGCGGCGGCGCCGGTTCGGCGCGAACGCGGCTTCGGCGGCAAACCCTGGTTCTGGCTGCCCTGGCCGGTGCTGGTCGCGGCCGATCTGTGGAGCAAGTCGGCGGTGTTCGCCTTCCTTGCCGAGCGCTATCCGCTGCTGCCGGAGACCCACCGCAGCCACCTGGTGTTCGACGGCCCGCTGCGCTTCGAGCTGGTCACCTGGTGCAACCCGGGCACGATCTGGGGCCTGTTCCCGAACGCCACCTGGGTGCTGATGGTGCTGCGCTGCGCGGCGGTGGTGGGGCTGTTCTGGTTCCTGCGCAATTCGCCGCGGCGGGCCAGGCTGCAGCAATTCGTGCTCAGCCTCGTCCTGGCCGGCGCGCTCGGCAACCTCTACGACAACTTCTTCCGCGCAGATCGCACGGTCCGCGACTTCCTGCACTTCTCCGGCACCTGGCCATGGAAGTGGGACTTCCCGGCCTTCAACGTCGCCGACTCGTGCATCACCGTGGGCGCGATCTGCCTGTTCCTGCTGCTGTGGCGGGAGGATCGCATGCGGCCTGCCCAGGCGGTATCCTAGACGCGCCCGCGGGGAGCCCGCGGCTCCGCCGAAGACCCCCGACGTGCTGCAGACCCAACTCGGACCGCTGACCCTCGCCAACCCGGTGCTGAGCGCGTCGGGCACGTTCGGCTCGGGCTGGGAAGGCCGCCAGTTCTCGGACCTCGGCCGCGTCGGCGGCCTGGTCTCGAAGACCGTCACGGTGCTGCCTCGCCATGGCAACCCGCCGCCGCGCATCTGGGAGACGCCGTCGGGGATGCTCAATTCGATCGGCCTCGAGAACAAGGGCGCCGACTACTTCCTCGCCGAGACGCTGCCGCGGATGAAGGAACTCGCCGCCGGCGGGCGCGCCGGTGGTGGTCTCGGTCCGCGCGTGATCGTCAACATCGGCGGCGAGTCGATCGCCGACTTCGTGCAGCTCGCCGAGCGCTTCTCGGCGGCCGGCGTCGATGCGCTCGAGGTCAACCTGTCCTGCCCGAACGTGCAGGAGGGCAAGCTGCTGTTCTCGACCGATCCGCGGCTCACCGAGCAGGCGGTGCGCGCCGTCAAGCAGGTCGCGACCGTGCCGATCTTCGCCAAGCTGTCGCCGAACGTCACCGACGTCGTGGCGATCGCGCGCGCGGCCGAGCAGGGCGGCGCCGACGGCCTGACCGCGATCAACACGCTGATCGGCATGGCGATCGACTGGCGCAAGCGCAGGCCGATCCTCGGCCGCGGCATCGGCGGCCTCTCGGGGCCGGCGATCAAGCCGGTGGCGCTGCGCATGGTCTACGAGATCGCGCGCAGCGTGCGCATCCCGGTGATCGGCGTCGGCGGCGCGCGCTCGGCCGACGACGTGCTCGAGTTCGTCTGCGCCGGCGCCGCGGCGGTGCAGATCGGCACCGCGATGTTCACCGATCCGGACCTGATGGTACGCATCGTCGACGACCTGCGCGCGCGGCTCGGCGAGGCGCGCACGACGGTCGCCGAACTGCGCGGTTGCGTGCATCGCCAGGGCGACGTGCCGGTCGGAGGGTGCCAGCGATGAGGCTGCAGGCGCTGACCACCGACCTGTTGCAGAAGGCGATCGAGATCTACCAGGATCTCGCCTACGGCAGCAGCCAGGGTGGCAGCGCGCGCAAGCGGCGCATCGTGCCGCCGGCGCAGGGTGGGCTGGAGTCGCTGCTCGGCATGTTCCACAAGGAGCAGGTCGAATCGATCCCCGGCCATCCGTGCTGCCGCTACAGCCTGCGGCTCGGCAACCGCAACTACCCGTTCATGAAGCTGCTGCTGCAGGAACACCTGCTGCCGGGCGAATACTTCTTCGCGGTCGACACGCACGACCAGATGGAGATCAAGCCCGACTACCCGGACTACGAGCAGTGGATGGCCGTGCGGCGCTTCAACCTCGAACTCAAGAAGCGCATCGAACAGCAGTTCGAGGTCGCGGGCCTCGACACCTGCACCTGCGTGCGCCGGCTGCTGGCCGAGCGTTGTGCCGACGACGTCAAGGTCTGTCGCGGCGTCGTGCTGATCGTCGACGACGAGGAGGATCTGGCGGCGGCGGTCGAACTGCTGCTGCAGCGGCGCGGCTACCGCACCTTCAAGGTCGGCGACGGCAAGAGCGCGCTGCAGGCGGTCGCCGACCTGATGCCGGACCTGGTGCTGCTCGACTACGAGCTGCCGGAGCTCGACGGGTTGCAGGTGATCGAGAAGCTGCGCGCCGACCCGACCACGGCCGACGTGCCGGTGCTGCTGAGCAGCGCCGCCCGCGTTTCGCTGGCCGAGATCGCGCGCGCCGACGGCTTTCTCGCCAAGCCGTTCCCCGAGACGCTGCTCTACGAGATGATCGACCGCGTGCTGCAGAACCGCGAGGTGCGCAAGTGAGGTCGACCCGGCGAACACCGCTGGCGGCGGCGCGGGCGCAGT
>CAYMRG010000367.1:0-5785 GCA_964392555.1 uncultured candidatus Brocadiaceae bacterium | reverse complement strand
CAGGCTCTCGCCGATCATGCGCTGGTCGCCCTGCGTCTGCCGGAAACCCAGCGCCTCGCGATAGCGTTCGAGCGCTTCGCGGAAATCGCCGCGTTCCTCGGCGAGCACGCCGGCATCGTTGGCCACGTCGGCCAGTGCGGCGGCGTCGCCGAGCGGTTCGAGCAGCGCGCGCGCCTGCACCAGCGCGGCACGGGCGTCGTCATGGCGACCCAGATAGGCCAGCGCCACCGCCAGATTGCGGCGGCTGACCGCTTCGCCGCGGGCGTCGCCGAGCGCGTGGCGGGCGCGGATCGCGGTCTCGTATTCTTCCGCCGCTTCGGCCATGCGTCCAAGATTGCGATATCCGACACCGAAGGCATTGGCGATTTCCGCACGCCAGCGCCGATCGTCCAGGCGCTTGGCCAGCACCAGCGCACGCACCAGGTAATCGTCGACCGCCGTCTTCGCGTCGCCCTGCATGATCGCGAACTTGCCGCGCAGGAACCACGCCTCGACATTGCGCTCGTCTTCCCCGAGCAAGGCCTGCAGGTCGGCTTCGGCCCGGTCGAACTCGCCGAGTTCGGCACGCGCGCGCGCCAGCACCAGCCGCGCGGGATGATCGCTTGGTCGCGACTGCACCAGCGGCGCCAGCTGCGACACGGCGCCGTCGGCATCGCCGACCAGCAAGCTGGCGTAACCGCGCAGGCGCTGCCAGGCCGACGGCGTCGCCTGCGCCGGACCGTCGAGCAAGGCACGCGCCCGACTGCGTGCGTCGAGCGAACGCGCTTCCGCCTCCAGCGCCGCCAGTTCGCGCCAGGCTGCGGCCGCGGCCGTCACCGCGGGATCCACATCCGAAGTCGCGCCCAGACGCGCACGCACTTGCGCCAGGAGCGGGCCGACCGTCGCATCCGCGGCGTCCGGCGCGAAGTCGGACGAGGTCAAGGTCCATTCCGGCGTCGCGACGCCGTCTTTCCTGGCCACGACATGGAGGCGGAGCCCATCGGCGACGCGTTCGAGTCGTCCCTGGATCAGCCGCTCGGCATGCAGTTCGTCGGCGACGCGATCGAGATGGTCGCCGACATTGCCGGCGTCGAAGCCGAGCACGCGCAGCGCACGTGCGACGCGTTCGCCATCGGCGACGCCGGGTCGGGATTGCGCCTGCAAGCCATCGACGAGTTCGGTGCCGATGCGTGTCGCCAGCGCCTGCTGCCCGGGCGCGTCGGCGACGAAGGGCAGAACCGCGACATCGAGCGTGGCGATCGCGGCGACGGCCGGCACGGGCGACGGCGATTCCCCGGCCCGCCACGCCCACCAGCCCGCTGCCGCGACGAGCGACAGCACGAGCAGCGCAGCACCGATCCGAACGCGACGCGGCGCATGATCGGAAATCGTCGGGATCAGACGTGCCTGCGCGATCACCTGGGCGATCTCGCCGGTGTCGTCGAAACGTTGCGCCGCGCGCCGGCGCAGCAGTCGGTCGGTCAGCGCGATGACCCAGGGCGGCAGGTCGGGACGTTCGGCCTGCAGCGACGGCGCTTCGTTGACGACGCGCTGCGTCATCATCTCGGCCGCGGTGCCGCCCGCGAACGGCAACCGGCCGGTCAGCATCTCGCGCAGGATCAGACCCAGCGCGTACTGGTCGCTGCGACCGTCGAGCGGCTCCGCCAGGGCCTGTTCGGGCGAGAGGTAGTCGGGCGTGCCGACGACCATGCCGGTGCCGGTCATGCGGGTGGCGCCGGCGGCGCGGGCAACGCCGAAGTCGCTGATGTAGGCATTGCCTTCGTCGTCGAGCAGCACGTTCGCCGGCTTCAGGTCGCGATGCACGACGCCGCGCGCATGCGCGGCCGCCAGACCCAGCGCCAGCTGGCGCGCAACGCGCAAGGCCTCGTCGAGCGGCACTGGCGTGCCTTCGTCGATGCGCGCCTCCAGCGAGCGTCCGGCGATGAAATCCATGCTGATCATCCAGGTCTCGCCATGCTGGACGAGATCGTGGATGCGCACGACATGCGGGCTGGACACCTGGCGCGCCAGCAGCAACTCCTGGCGGAAGCGCGCGAAGGCTTCCGGCCGCCTGGCGAGTTCCGGGCGCAGCACCTTCAGGGCGACGCGCACGCCGAGTTGTTCGTCCATGGCCTCGTAGACCAGGCCCATGGCGCCCATGCCGAGCAGGCGCACGATGCGGAAACGATCGGCGATGCGCGTGCCGGGCGAGAGGTCGGCGACGGCGAACTGGCCGGTCTGCGTCGCGGCGAGCGAGCCGTCGCTCATGCACCCTCCGGACGACCGGGAATGCGCGCACCGAGCGCAGCGACGCGTGCATCCAGCGCCTGCGCCGCCAGCCAGGTCGCCATGTCCTCGGCGAACGCGCCGAGCAGTTCGGCATCGAGCTCGTCGAACACGCGGGCACCGTCGTCGGTGTCGGCATACAGCATGCCGAGCAGGTCGCCGCCATCGAGCAGCGGCAGGCAGACGATCGCCCGCACGCCGCCGGCCACGATGCTGGCACGGTCCTTCAGCCAGGCCACGTCGGGCGGGTTGGACACGAACAGCGGCCGACGCGCGAGCAGGCAACGTTCGAGCGCCGCGGAACTGCCGTCGAAATCGCTGCGCGCCGGCGATGCGTCCGCAGCGCGATGCACGGCGGCGACCGCGAATGCGACACGACCATTGCCGCGCAGCACGAATCCGCGACGGCACTCGGCCAGTTCGACGAAAGCCGCCAGCGCGCGCTGCAGGCGCGCCGGGTCGCGCGCGTCGTCGACCAGCAGGGCACGCAGGGTCTGCGAGGCGGTACGACGCGCCTGGTCGCCGGCGGCGCGGCGTTCGGACTGATCCGGGGACAGCAGTTCGAAGCGGGCGAACACGTCGCCGACCGCGAACCATTGACCATGCGCCAGCATCGCCTGCTCGACGCGGCGACCGTCCACGCGCAGACCGTTCTTGGAGCCGAGGTCGACGATCGACCAGCGGCCATCGCCGGTATCGTCGAAGCGCGCGTGCCGACGGGAGATCGAGGCGTGCGGCAGGTGCACGGCCACCTCCGGATCCCGGCCGACGACATCGCCGGACGCGATGGTTCGCGTCAGCGCCGGCGCATCGGGCAGGTGGAAGGTGACAAGAGGCAGCACCGTCCGAGTGTAGCCAGTGCCTTCGCGCCTTCGCGAGATGTCTTGCGACCCGGTGGCGACTCAGGGATTCGCCAGTCGGTCGAGCGCGAACTCGAGCGGCGCGATCAGGGACACGATCTCGCCTTCGTCGTTCTCGACGTCGCCGGTGGCATGCCATTCGTTGTCGAGTTCATCGCCCGCGAACAGGCCGCAGTTGCCGCGCATGTCGTCGACGTGATCGAGCGCGGCGGCGTAATTGCCGGCCGCGAACGCGGCGCGGCTCAGCGCCAGGCTGTCTTCCAGCACCCGCCGCGCCACCGGATCGATGTCGGGATCGGAGAGGCGCGTCGTCAATGCGTCGTAGGCGAGGTTGGCATCGGCGGGCAGGTCGGGCGTGGTGTCGCGCACCATCACGAAATCGGAAAAGCCGCCGGAACTGCCGCGCGCACGGACGCTGCCGGACACCACGGAATTGGTGATGTTGCGAAAGTTCGCCAAGGTCGGTGCCTTGTACAGGCGGTAAGGCGTGTTCGCGGCGTAGACGAGGTTCTCGGTACGCAGTTCGACCCGCACTTCGTTGCGGAAGACGAGCCCGCAGGCAGACGGCGGGCTGACCGAGATCAGCACCGGGAAATCCGGATCGATCTGCAATCCCGACTGCGGCATGCGCGCTTCGATGGCGGCGCGTGCGGCCGCATCGAGATAGGTCGCGCTCAAGCCCAGGCACGCTTCCGAGAGATTGACCGGATCGCTGAAGTTGAGCTTGAAGTCGGCGCTGTAGGTCGGACCGCCCGGCGCGGACACCGAGATCTGCGCGTCCACCTCGTCGCCGACGATGGTGACGACGACCGAGGCCAGCGCCGGACGACACGAGGCCACCAGGAGGAATGCGATCAGCGGATTCAGGAGCAGGCGCGGGTTCATGGGGCCATCTTCGTGCAGTACCCGGCCGTCGTCGAGTGGCGGCGCCCGCCGTGGGTGGGATTGCCGAGCGGCCTGGGTGAAAACCCCCGGCGCGACGGCGAATGTGATGCGCCTCACTGGGATCGAGACCCGCCTCGCGCTGGGTGAAATCCCGGAGTGCATGGGCACGGCGCAGGAACGAGCATGACGTCCATCGAATCGCATCCGGTTCGACCTTTCCCCAAGGAGCACGTCATGGCCCTGCACCGCCGATTCGTCCGCAACGCCCTCGCCGCAGCGCTCGCGCTGGCGGCCCATCAAGCTGCCGCCTTCGAGGTCACCCGCGAATTCTCGGGCCTCTGGCTCGACCGCAACATCCTCGGCCACGGCATCAACATCGACATCATCAACGGCACCCAAGGCAAGACCGCGGCCGTGGTCTGGTACACCTTCGCCGCCAACGGCGCGCCGTTGTGGGTCGCCGGCTCGGCGCCGGTCGCCGGCACCTCCTTCGACGTTCCGGTCTACACGCTCTCCGCGACCGTGCAGCCCGGCCCGTTCGGTTCGGCCGGCGGCGGCGAATTCCACGCCTTCGGCACCCTGCACTTCGACTTCAGCTCCTGCGACGCCGCCACCGTCAGCTACGACCCGGTCGATCCGCAACTCGCGAACGGCACGATGTCGTTGCAACGCGGCACCCAGCGTTTCGCCTCGCAATGCACCGGCGGCATCAGCGACGACAAGTCGGCCAGCGCCGGCGACAGCGAGATCGAACAGTTCCTGACACCGGTCGGCAATGTCGGCGCCGGCAAGGCGCGTGCACGTTTCGAACAGCGCAGCGACCGCAGCGAATTCTCGATCGAACTCGAAGACCTGCCGGCCGGCAGCTATCGCCTGCTGGTCGGCGGCGAAGACCGTGCCGGCGTCGAAGTCAGGAGCGTGCCCGGCGGAACCCAGGGCGAGACCGAATTCCGCAGTCCGGTCGAGCCCGGCAAGGTCCTGCTCGACTTCGATCCGCGCGGCCAGGCGGTCGAAGTCCGCGGCGCCGGCGGCACCCTGTTCTCCTCGACGTTCGGCAGCGCCGGCGGCGGCAACGGCGGTGGCGGATCCGGCACCGGCAATGCACCCGGAACCGGAGATGCCTACTACCTGCTCAAGATCGAACCGACCGGCAACGATGGCCCCGAACTCGAAGCCGAACTCGAGCAGCGCGCCGATCGCGTCGAGTTCTCCGTCGAGATCGAAGACGCGACGCCGGGCGACTACGTGTTGCGCGTCGCCGGCATCGAACGCGGCAGCGTCGCCGTGACCACGGTGCCTGGCGGCACCCACGGCGAAACCGAATTCCGCAACCCGGTCGAGACCGGCAAGTTGCCGCTCGACTTCGATCCGCGCGGACAACTGGTCGAAGCCTTGCGCGGCGGCGTCGTGCAGTTCTCCGGCACCTTCCCGAGTGTCGCCAACGGTCCTGCCGACAACGATGACGACGACAGCGGCGACGATGGCGGCGACGACGACGGTTCGGGCGGCGACAACGGGGACGACGAAGGTTCGGGCGACGACGATGGTTCGGGCGACAACAGCGGCGGCGGTACGCCAAGCGTGTCCCTGCTGGTCTCCTTGAACGGCACCGGCGCGGACGGCGATGCCAATGGCGAGGCCAGCTTCGAGCAGATCGGCAACGAACGCGAATTCGAAGTCGAGATCGAAGACCTCGCCGATGGCAATTACACGCTCAAGGTGGGCGGCACCGATCGCGGCCAGATCCCGGTCAGCGACGAACGCGGCGAATTGAA
>CAYMRG010000366.1:0-5787 GCA_964392555.1 uncultured candidatus Brocadiaceae bacterium | reverse complement strand
GATCCGCAGCAGCCCGCCGGCGGTCCGCAGCACCGGATTCTGCGTCACGTAGTCGTCGTCGTCCCAGACGAAGCCGCCGTGGACGACTGGCCAGTAAGCGAGCGCGACCGCTGCCAGCAGCACCAGCCAGGCCGGCACGGCGACGGCGCGGCCGTTGGCAAGGCCGGCAGGGGAGCGGGTGGGGCGCGCGGTCACGCGGCGCAGGATAGCAGTGGGGCAGTGGGGGTCGCGCGCTTCCGTCAGTCGGGAGCGGTGCGCGGCGCGTCGGGCGACTACGCTGGCGAGGCCCATGTTCCGCCCGTTCCTCGCGCTCGCGCTGGCCAGCGCCGCCTTCGCCCAGCAGAAGGCCGGCGGCGGTGCCGACGATCCGGCCGCGGGGTTCTTCGCCAGCGCGCCGCTGGTGCAGGTGCACATCGTCCTCGACGATGCGGCGCGTGCGGGACTGCGCGATCGGCCGCGCGACTACGTCTCGGCGGTCGTGCGGATCGACGACGCGACCTTGCCGGCGGTCGGCGTCAAGCTCAAGGGCGCGCACGGCAGTTTCCGTTCGCTCGACGAACGGCCCGGGTTCACGCTCAACCTCGGCAAGTTCGGCGGCACGGCGCGGCTGCACGGCCTGCGGCGCTTCCACCTCAACAACGGCGAGCAGGACCCCTCGCGGTTGTGCGAATGGCTCGGCAGCGAGGTGTTCGCGGCGGCGCGCCTGCCGGCGCCGCGCGTCGGCCACGCGCTGGTCTGGCTCGACGACCGCCTGCTCGGCCTCTACGTGCTGCGCGAAGCCTACGACGCGCAGTTCCTGCAGCGCGCGTTCGGCTCCGTGCACGGCAATCTCTACGACGGCGGGTTCTGCCAGGACGTCGACAGCGACCTCGAGAAGGACGCCGGCGACGGCGCCGACGACCGCGCCGATCTGCACTCGCTCGGCGAGCTGTGCCGCGGCGTCGACCGACAGCGGGCCGCGGCGCTGGCGGCGGCGATCGACGTGCCCGGCTTCGTCGACTTCGTCGCGCTGGAGGCGATGCTCGGCCACTGGGACGGCTATGCGCAGAACGCGAACAACTTCCGGCTGTGGCTGCCGACCGGCGGCAAGGCGACGTTCCTGCCGCACGGCATGGACCAGCTGTTCGGCGACGCGGACGCGTCGATCCTCGACCATCCGCCGGCGATCGTCGCCAGCGCCGTCATGCAGCAGCCGGCGTTGCGGCGGCGCTACCGCGAACGGCTGCGCGCGCTGCTGCCGCTGTTCGATCCGTCGCGCCTGACACCGCGGCTCACGGCGCTCGCGACCAGCCTCGAACGCGGCCTCGCGCGCGTCGACGCCGACGCCGCGCGCGAGTTCGCGGCGGCCGCGCGCGACCTGCAGCAGCGCGTCGGGCGCCGCTACGCGAGCCTCACGGTGCAGGTCCACGCCGCCGAACCCAAGCCGCTGGCGCTGGCGCGCGGCCGGCCGTTCCTGCTGAAGCGCTGGAACCCCGCGGCCGAGACGGACGCGATCGAACTGGACCGCAAGGACCTGCAGGGCGTCACGTCGCTGCTGCTGCGGGTCACGGCACGCGATCGCGCCGCGCAGCAGGGCGCCTGGCGCACGCACGTCCTGCTCGGACATGGCCGCTACGAGCTGCGCGCGAAGGTGCATTGCCGCGGCGTCGACGCGGCGGGCGGGGCGCGACTGCGGGCCGGCGAGGCGGCCAGCGAGCCGCTGCACGGCGACGTCGCCTGGCAGGCCGTGGTCTGCGCGTTCGAGGTCGGCGAGTTCCAGAGCGAGGTCGAGCTGGCCTGCGAGCTGCACGGCGGGGCCGGCCAGGCCGCGTTCCGCGTCGACTCGCTGCAGCTCGTGAGGGTCGACGATGGCGAATGAGCCCGACCGCGCGCGGCCCGGCGACACGTCGGGCCTGGTCGGGCCGCACGGCTGGCGCCGCGCCGCCGGCTACGCGCTGCTGTTCGCGGTGCAGTTCGTGGCCGCGCGGTTCGGCGGCGGCTTCGACTCGGTGGCGACGGTGTCACAGGCGATCGTCTGGCTGGCGACCGGCGTCGGCATCGCCGGACTGTGGCTGCTCGGCCTCGGCGCCGCCTGGGTGGTCGCCGCGGCGGCCGCCGCGCATCGGCTGCTGGCCGGCTACTACGCCGAGGCGGTGGTGATCGAGTCGCTCGGCAGCGCGGCCGAGGCCGTGGTGGGGGTCCTGCTGCTGCGGCGATTCGGGCTGCGACCGGAGCTGGCGCGGCTGCGGGACGCGTTCGCGATGCTCGCCGTCGCGGTGCTGGCACCGCTGGTCAGCATGCTGTTCTCGTTCCTCGGCCGCAGCATCCCGGCGACCAACATGCACCAGCTCGGCTTCCTGTCCGGCTGGGTGGGCTGGTGGCGCATGAATGCGCTCGGCGCGCTGACCGTCGTGCCGATGGTGCTGACCTGGCGCGTCTGGCTGCTGGCGCCACGGCGCTGGCGCGCGGCCGGCGAAGTGCTGGCGGTTGCGGCCGGCGCGCTGCTGCTGCTCGCGGTCGTCACGTTCGCCATGGTGCCGTCGCCGACCGGCATCACGCTGCTGCACGGCGTGTTCGCCGTCGCCATGGTCGCCGCGCTGTGGCAGGGGCCGGTCGGCGCCACGACGGTCGCGGCGGCGGGCGCGGCATTCGTCGCGATCGTGACGATGCGCGGCGACGGGCCGTTCCAATGTGTGCCCTACGCGGAGCGCCACGTCGCGGCGCAGGTCTACCTGCTCGGTCTGGTCGGCGTGCCGCTGGTGTTCGGCGCGTTGAGCGCCGAGCGCTCGGCGCACGTGCAACGGTGGCTGCGCAGCGAGGGGGCACGCCGGGCGCTGTTGACGGTGCTGCCGGATGCAACGCTGCGCCTCGACCCCGCCGGCCGCGTGCGCGAAGGGTTCGTGCCGCCCGGCCAGAGCCTGCTGCTGCCGGGGCCGGTCACGATCGGCGCGTTGCTGACCGACACCTGCGACGGCACCCTCGGCGAACGCTTCGCGGCGGCGATCGGGCGCGCCGCCGCGGGCGAACGGCCGCCGCCGATCGACTACGATCTCGCCACCGCCGGCGGCGAACGCGCGTGCGAGGCGCGCTGCGTGCCGATCGCCGGCGGCGACGTGCTGGTGGTCGTGCGCGATGTCACGAGCCGCCGCGATCTGGAGCTCCGGCTGCGCCACGCGCAGAAGCTCGAGGCGGTCGGCAAGCTCGCCGGCGGCGTCGCGCACGACTTCAACAACCTGCTGACGGTCGTCGCCGGCAACGCGGAGCTGCTGCGTCATGCCGCCGCCGGCACCGACGAGACGCAGGCGCGCGCCGGCGAGATCGTCGAAGCGGCCGAGCGCGGCGCCAGCCTGACGCGCCAGTTGCTCGCCTTCAGCCGGCAGCAGGTGCTGCAGCCGACGACGCTCGAATGCGGCGCCGTCGTCGCGCAGCTCGTCGCGCTGCTGCGCCGCCTGCTGGGGGCAGATATCGCGCTGGAGGTCGGCGGCGGCGAGCCGGCCTGGGTCCATGCCGATCGCAGCCAGGTCGAGCAGGTGGTCATGAACCTCGCCGTCAACGCCCGCGACGCGATGCCGGCCGGCGGCACGCTGCGGATCGCCACGACGGTCGTCGAGTTCGCTGCCCGGGCCGCCGGTGCGGTCGATCTGCCGCCGGGACGCTACGCCGAGCTGCTGGTGCAGGACGACGGCGTCGGCATGAGCGAGGCGGTGCGCGCGCGCGCGTTCGAGCCGTTCTTCACGACCAAGGGCCCCGGCCGTGGCACCGGGCTCGGCCTCGCGACCGTGCACGGCATCGTCCACCAGAGCGGCGGCGCGGTCGCGATCGAGAGCGCGCCGGGGCGCGGCACGCTGGTGCGGGTCTGGTTGCCGGCCGTGGCCGGGCGGGCAGCCGAGCCGACGGTGCCGTCGGTGGCGCCGGCGCGGACGACCGCCGGTGCGATCCTCGTCGTCGAGGACGAACGCGCGGTCCGCGACCTGATCGATCGCCAGCTGACACGCGCCGGCTACCGCGTGGTCACGGCCGAGGACGGCACCGTCGCGCTGGCGCGCTTCGCCGATGCGGGGCCGTTCGACCTGCTGGTCACCGACCTGGTGATGCCGCGGCTCGGCGGCTTCGAGCTGGCGCGGCGGCTGCGGCTGCAGCAGCCCGACCTGCCGGTGCTGATCGTCTCGGCGCACGCGGAGGATCCGGGCGAACCCGGCGCGCTGCGCTTCGCCGGCGGCGAGTTCCTGGCCAAGCCGTTCGCGCGCGACGAGCTGCTGGCGAAGGTCGCCGATCTGCTGGCCCGGCGGGTGCCGTGAGCGACGACTCGCCGCGCCCGTCGGCGCCGTTCGCCGGCCTCGAATGGCTGCGGGTGGTCGCCAGCCTCGGCATCGTCGCCTTCCACCAGCGCGCCCCAGGCGATCGGATCGGTCACGCCGGTCTGGCGGTGTTCGCGGCGCTGACCGCGGCGATGGCGGCGCGTTCGGCGCGCGGGCGCGATTGGGCCGCGTTCCGCGGCGGGCGTCTGCGGCGCATGCTGCTGCCCTGGCTCGTCTGGTCGGCGTTCTATGCGCTCGTGCAGGTGGCGCTCGCGCAGTTCGGCGGCCAGCCGTGGTGGGCGCGCTTCGAGCCGACGATGCTGGTCACCGGCACCTACCCGCACCTGTGGTACCTGCCGTTCGCGGCGGTCGCGGCGCTGCTCGCCGGCCGGTGCGGCGCACGGGGGCCGGCCGCCGCGTGGCTGCTAGCCGGCGCCGTGACGATGCCCGTCGCCAGCTGGCTGTTGACGTTGCCGCTGCCGCTGCCGGCGTTGAACTGGTCGTTCGTCGCACCGGCGGCGCTGCTGGGCGTTGGCCTGGCGCGCACGCCGCTCGGTGGCGGCTGGCACGCGATCCCGTGGGGCTTCGCTGGCGCCGGCGCGCTCGGCTGGCTCGCCTGCCTGGTGCTGGGCCAGGCGGACCTCCTGCCCGAGTACCCGATCGCCCTCGGCACCGTGACGGTCGCCTGGGCGCTGCCCTGGCGCGCCGGGACGTGGACCACGCGGCTCGCCGCAACGACGTTCGGCATCTACGTGCTGCACATGTTCGTCGATCTGCTGGTGGCGCTGCTGGCCGTGCAGGGCTGGGCCACGTTCACCGTCTGGACGCGGCTCGCGGCGGCGTTCGGCGGGGCGCTGCTGCTGACGTGGACGCTGCGCGCGACCCGGGTGCGCGCCGTGCTGTGAGGAGGGCGCTTTGGCCGGCGACGGCGAGCCGCTACGGTGGCCGGGGATGGCCCGTTCCGCCCCGTTCCGCCGCCGCCTCGCGGCGCTCCCGCTCCTGTTCGTCGCGGCCTGCGCCGCGGCCGCTTCTGCCATGCCAAGCCCCGTCCGGCTCGTCCACGACGTCTACTTCACGCTGAAGGCTTCGACGCCGCAGAACCGCGCCGCGCTGGTCGCCGAGTGCTACGCCCGACTCGCTGGCATCGACGGCATCGTCGCGTTCGCCGCCGGCACGCGGGAAGAGGACTTGGCGCGTCCGGTCAACGACCGCGACTACGACGTCTCGCTGCACGTCTGGTTCGCCGATCGGGCGGCGCACGATGCCTACCAGACCGCGCCGGCGCACCTCGCGTTCGTCGAGCGCAACCAGGCCGCCTGGCAGAAGGTCCGGGTGTTCGACTCGACGGTCGCGGCGCCCTGATCTACTACTCCCGCGTTGGCGGCGCGTAGCGCCGCGCAACCTTTGGTTGCGGCCGCAGGACGCGCTGATCTACTACTCCCGCGTTTCCTCGCGTGGCGAGCGGGAGTAGTAGTCGCCCCTGGAGACAACAGCGCGCCTGCGGCCTCTT
>CAYMRG010000365.1:0-5794 GCA_964392555.1 uncultured candidatus Brocadiaceae bacterium | reverse complement strand
CTTCGGCCCGTCGATCAAGGACTTCATCGAACGGCGCTTCGCGCTGGTCACGGCCGCGATCGCGGCGATCGCCGTGCTCGGCTTCGTCGCCGTGAAGTACGTGCTGTGATCGCGCCCCCCGCAACGCGGCCGCGGCTCTTCCTGATCGACGGCACGGCGCTCGCCTACCGCAGCTTCTTCGCCTTCCAGGGCACCGGTCGCACACCGCTGACGACCAGCGGCGGCCATCCGACCGCCGCGACCTACGGCTTCTGCACGACGCTGCGCGCGCTGCTCGAACGCGAGCGACCGGACGCCGTCGCGATCTCGTTCGACGGGCCGCGCGCCGACCTGGCGCGGACGAAGGTCTACCCGGAGTACAAGTCGACGCGGACCAAGATGCCCGACGAGATGGCGGCGCAGCTCGCCGACATCCGCGAGGCGACCGAGGGCTTCGGCATCCGCATCGTCGAGAGCGACACGGCCGAGGCCGACGACGTGATCGGCGCGCTGGCCGTGCAGGGCCGTGACGCCGGCATGGACGTGTTCGTCGTCACCGGCGACAAGGACTTCCTGCAGATCGTCGGCGACCACATCCGGCTGTGGAACCTGCGCAGCTCGACCAGCAAGCCGGAGATCCTCGACGCCGCGGCCGCCGAGGCGAAGTGGGGTGTGCCGCCGTCGCAGATGGTCGACCTGCTGGCGCTGATGGGCGACAGCTCGGACAACGTGCCCGGTGTGCCGAAGGTCGGCGAGAAGACCGCCGTCGAGCTGCTGCGGCAGTTCGGCTCGCTCGACGCGATCCTCGCGCGCGCCGACGAGGTCAAGAAGCCGGCGATCCAGAAGTCGCTGGTCGAGCACCGCGACCAGGCGCTGCTGTCGCGCGAGCTGGTGACGCTGCGGCTCGACGTGCCGCTGCCGGTCGCGGCCACCGACCTCGGCCCCGCGACGCCCGATCCCGAACGCCTGCGGCCGCTGTTCCAGCGGCTGGAGTTCACGAACCTGCTGGCGCAGCTCGCCGCGCAGCCGAAGCCGCACGCCAGCGTCGAGCAGCAGTACACGATCGTCCGCGACGCGGCCCAGCTCGACGCGATGCTCGCCGAACTGGCGCGCGCCACCCAGGTCGCGTGCGCGTTCGAGGCCGAGGGCCGCCACCCCCACTACGGCAAGCTCGTCGGCCTCGGCTTCGCCGGTGCACCGGGCCGCGCGTTCTACGTGCCGCTGGCCGCCGAACCGCCGTTGCTGCCCGGCGGCGCGCCGGCCGTGCTCGCGCGCCTGCAGCCGCTGCTGACCGGCAAGGCCCCGCCGCGCGTCGTCCACGACGGCAAGCGGCTCGCCGCGGCGCTGCGCGGCGCCGGCACCGCGCTCGGACCGGTCGCGTTCGACACGATGCTCGCGTCCTACTGCGCCGAACCCGGCATCGCCGCGCACACGCTCGAGGCGCTGTCGCTGCGACACTTCGCGTTCAAGAAGCAGAGCCAGAAGGACGTCGTCGGCACCGGCAAGAAGCAGCGCACGTTCGCCGAGGTCGACCCCGCGATCGCCGGGCACTTCGTCGCCGAGGAGGCCGACCTGACGCTGCGCCTGCACGAGCCGCTGCGCGAGCTGGTCGATTCGCTGAAGGTCCGGCCGATCCTCGACGACCTCGAACTGCCGCTCGAGCCGGTGCTGCTCGACATGGAGTGGGAAGGCATCCGCGTCGACCTCGACCACCTCGCGGCGCTGTCGCGCGAGCTCGAGCAGCGCATCGCGGCGCTCGAGCAGCGCGTCCACGAACGCGCCGGCGAGCCGTTCAACCTCGGTTCGCCGCAGCAGCTCGGCAAGGTGCTGTTCGACGACCTCGAGGTGCACCGCCTGGCCAACATCCAGAGGCCCAAGCGCACGGCGAAGGGCCAGTACAAGACCGACCACGACGTGCTCGAGGCGCTGGCGCCGCACCACGAGGTGCCGCAGCTCGTGCTCGAATGGCGCCAGCTCACCAAGCTGAAGGGCACCTACGTCGACAGCCTGCCGCAGCTCGTCGACCGCCGCACCGGCCGCGTCCACACGACGTTCAACCAGGCCGTCGCCGCGACCGGGCGCCTCAGCTCCGAAGACCCCAACCTGCAGAACATCCCGATCCGCACCGAGGAAGGCCGCAAGGCGTTCGTCGCGCGCCAGAAGGGCTGGCAGCTGGTGTCCGCGGACTATTCGCAGATCGAGCTGCGCATCCTGGCACACCTGTCCGGCGACAAGGCGCTGGTCGAGTCGTTCCAGAAGGGCGAGGACATCCACGCCCGCACCGCGGCGCTGGTGTTCGGCCTCTTGCCGACGATGGTCACCCCGGAGCTGCGCAACCAGGCCAAGGTCGTCAACTACGGCCTGATGTACGGCATGGGCGCCTCGCGCCTCGCGCAGGAGACCGGCATGCGGCCGCCCGAGGCGAAGAAGTTCATCGAGAACTACTTCCGCGCGCTGCCCGGCGTGAAGCGCTACCTCGACGAATCGCTGCAGCAGGCGCGCACGCAGAAGGAGGTCTGGACGATGTTCGGCCGCCGCCGACCGCTGCCCGACATCGACTCGACCAACGCGATGCTGCGCATCGCCGCCGAGAACATGGCCGTCAACACGCCGATCCAGGGCGCGGCCGCCGACATCGTCAAGCGCGCGATGCTCGCCGTCCACGCGGCGCTCACCGCGCGCGGCCTGCGGGCGAAGCTGCTGCTGCAGGTCCACGACGAACTCGTGCTCGACGTCCCCGAAGACGAGCTCAGCGAGGTCAAGATCCTGCTGCGCGACGCGATGGCGAAGGCCGCCGACCTGCGGGTGCCGCTCGAGGTGTCGCTCGGCAGCGGTGCGAACTGGCTCGCGGCCCACTGATCGATCGCGGCGATGCCGCGCGGGCGATGCCTCAGCCCGCCGTCTGCCGCGCGAGCCAGGCCAGCATCACGTAGCCCTCGGCGGTGTGCCGCGGGCCGCTCAGGCTCGCGGTGCGCCGCGCGCTGCACTGCACGAGCCGCGCGCGGAAGAACTCGAACAGGATCGAGCCCGCGTCGCGCGTCGCGTGGTCGACGCGGCTGTCGAGCTCGATGCTGCTGAGGCCCTCGCGCGCCATCCGTTGCGCGAGTCGTTCGAGCTCCTCGGACGACGTGCCGAACAGGAACTCGCGGAACGCCTGCACCTCGACCTCGCCGTAGTCCTGGTCGAGCAACAGCTCGACGAACTCGGCGTCGCCGCCCTCGGCGAGCAGCTGGAACATCTCGCAGTTGCCGCCGAGCGTGCCGCCGACGACACGTACGCGCTGCCGCGCTTCCCAGGTCGCGGCGAGAATCGGGAAGAACGTGTGCACGCGCCAGGTCAGGCGGTTGCCCCACAGCTGCGCGAGGTTGCGCACCCCCTGCTCGCGCAGCCGCCGTTCGATCAGCGGATCGGTGACGACGTCGACGAGCACCTCCTCGACCAGCCGGCAGTGCACGCTCGCGCGCAGGCGACGAGCCGCGAGTTCGCGCAGCCGCGCCGCCCGCTCGGCATCCGGCAGGCCACCGGCGATGTGCCACAGCATGCGCAGGAAGTTGATCTGCGCCATGTTCATCGCCCGGCCGACCAGCGCCTGCGTCGGCGCGCGGAACGGGAACGTCGCCTGGTCGGTCGCGACCAGCGAATCGACCAGCGTCTCGAGGCCACGCCGCATCGGGCCGAGGTTCTGCTCGAGCAGCGGCGACGGGTAGCGGACCAGCAGCTCGCCGAACAGGCCGAGGCTCTCGAGCTGCCGCGCGATCGCGCCATCGGTCGCGACCGCCTCCGCGGTGCCGAGCTCGGCGAGCGCGGCCCGGACCTGGTCGACGAGTTCGAACTCCTCGGCCTGCAGCGGATGGTGGCTGCCCGGTGCGCTGTCGGAAGGTGGCATCGGCGGGCATCTTGGACCACGCGCGGCCGTTCGGCAACCGCCAGCATTCCGCTCAGGAACGCCGCTCGAGCCGGCCGCGCAATGTGCCGGTCAGCGGGTCGAGCACCGCGACGAAGTGGCCGGCGCTCGCCTGGCTGGTCACCACCAGCTCCGCGCCGACGACGAAGACCGCGGCCGCGTGGCGGTACTTCGAGTGTCCGACACCGAGCCCCGGTTCCCGGCGCAGCCAACCGCGCCGGCCGTCGCCAGCCTGCAGGCACACCACCTCGACGCCGCTGTCGGCGATCGGGCTGTAGCAGGCCAGCACCGGGTCACCGAGCGGCGTCACGGTCAGCGCGACCGCCGAGAATGCGTCCGCCGCGGCGACCGGTCGGCCGACCCGCCAGCGCTCCTTGCCTTCGCGGTCGAGCGCGAGCATGGCGTCGGCGACCAGCACGAACCAGCCGTCCGTGCCGGCGGCGATCGCCTCGACCGTCAACGGCCGCTCGAACAGCATCGGCCCGGACCGATCGAGCACGCGCAGCGCGCCGGCGCCGGTGACGGCGATGCCGAAATCCGCGGCGACGACCCGACGCGGCACCCACGGCAACGGCAGCTCGAAGCCGCGCGCCCCGTTCGCGGCGGCGAACACCGCGAGGCGTTCGTCGTTCCAGACCAGCAGCAGGTCGCGGTCGACGAGCCGGTGACCGACCGGCGCGGGCCGGCGCCAGCGGACGACGCCGTCGCCAGGCGTGAGACCGACCAGCTCGGTCGGCGTCGCGGCGATGTAGCCGGTCGCCGTGACGAGCACCTCGCCGACATCCGCCACCTCGGCCCGCCACTCGGTCGGGCCCGCGAGATCCGTCCAGGCCCGCGCGACGACTCCGGCGGCCGACCACCACAGCACCCGCTGTCGGTCGACATCGACCAGCGCATCGTCGCGCGCGAACCAGCCGTCGCCGCGCCGCAGCGGCGTCGCGTGCTCGCCGATCGCGAGCTTCGGTCCGAGTTCGAGCCGCTTCAGCTCGACGAGTCGGTCGCCGAGCACGATGCGCGGTGGCGGCGCCTGCGCGGCAAGCGTCACCACGCCCAGCCAGCCGACGAACAGCGCGCGCGCCATCATGCCGGGAATCCTAGCCCGAACTCATACGCCGAACGTGCGCGCCGACTCCAGCGACCGGCAGCGCCGCCTGTTCCCCCGACCCCAGGTCCTTCACCGTCACCGTGCCCGCCGCGAGCTCTGCCGTGCCGAGGATCGCCGCGAACGGCGCGCCGACCGTGTTCGCGTACTGGAGCTGGTTGCCGAGCTTCGCCGCGTCGGCGAACACTTCGACACGCAGCCCCTGCGCTCGCAGCGCCGTAGCGACGGCGATCGCCTGCGCCGGCGCCACGTCCTGCATGCGACACAGCAGCACCTCGGGGCCGATGCCGAGCGGCGGGAACATGCCGCGCTCCTCCATCACCAGCAGCACGCGCTCGAGGCCGAGCGAGAAGCCGACGGCGGGCACCTGCTTCTTGCTGAACATGCCGATCAGGTTGTCGTAGCGGCCGCCGCCGCCCATCGAACCGGCGAGCCCGGCGACGCTGATCTCGAAGATCGGGCCGGTGTAGTAGCTGAGGCCGCGCGCCAGCGTCGGGTCGAACACGAGGTGCGGTCCGGCCGGCCCGGCGGCGGCGCACGCCAGCAGCTCGAGCAGGTCGCGCGCGCCGGCCGCCGCACCGCCGTCGCCGGCGGCGAGCCGTTCGAGCGCGCCCGGCGCGCGGTTCTCGTCGAGGATCGCGAGCAGCCGCTCGGTCTGCTCGCGCGGCACGCCCTTGTCGGCGAGCTCCTGCAGCACGCCGTCGCGGCCGACCTTGTCGAGCTTGTCGAGCACGACCAGCGCGAGGCCTTCGTTCGCGGCCGGGATGCCGGCAGCGGCGACCAGCGCGCGCAGCAGTTCGCGGTGGTTC
>CAYMRG010000364.1:0-5794 GCA_964392555.1 uncultured candidatus Brocadiaceae bacterium | reverse complement strand
GGTGTTTCCCAGAGGAATAAACACAGAGAACACAGAGACCACAGAGAAGAAACAGAAGAGGAAGAAGAGGAAGAAGAAGAAGAAGAAGAAGAAGAGAAGAGAGGAGAGGAGAGGACGAGAAGCGAGGGGCGGAGACCCGCATTTCTCACCTGCCGCGGCGGGGTGGGGCGACTTCGCTTGCCCGGCGAAGAGCGCGACCGATGCGAGTGGGCGGCGGGGCCGTGGCGCCGCCGAGCACGCTGGCGGGGAGCGCGCGAGCGGCGCGCTCGGTCGTGGCGGCGGTGAGTGGTGCGGGCTGCTAGCGCGTCGCCGCAGGAATCGACGTGATGGCGGGTCGGAGCTTCGCCGTGAAGGCGCGCAGGAACGGCGCCTCCTCGACGATCTTGTAGCCCGTGATCGACTCGCGCTTGCCCATCAGCTCGGCGAACGCCTCGATCACCCAATCGACGTGGCTCTGCGTGTAGACGCGCCGCGGCAGACATAGGCGCACGAGATCGTGGTCGGCGACGACCGGCTTGCCGGTCGCGCGGTCCGTGGAGCCGAACATCAGCGTGCCGATCTCGACGCTGCGCACGCCGCCCTGCAGGTAGAGCGAGCAGGCGAGCGCCTGGCCGGGCAGTTGGTCGAGCGGGATGTGCGGCAGCATCGCGCGCGCGTCGACGTAGACCGCGTGCAGGCCGAACGGCCTGACGATCGGCACGCCGAGGCGGTCGAGCCGTTCGGCGAGGTAGTGCGCGCTGGCCTCGCGGTAGTGCAGGTAGTCGGGATCGAGCACTTCGCGCAGGCCCTGCGCCAGCGCCGCGAGGTCGCGGCCGGCGAGACCGCCGTAGGTCGGGAAGCCCTCGGTCAGGATCAGCAGGTTGCGGACCTTCGCGGCGACGGCGTCGTCGTTGACGCACAGCAGGCCGCCGATGTTGACGAGGCCGTCCTTCTTCGCCGAGATCATGCAGCCGTCGGCGAGGTCGAACATCGCGCGTGCCACCTGCGGCAGCGGCACGTCGCGCCATTCGGGATCGAGACGGTGGATCCACCACGCGTTCTCGGCGAAGCGTGCCGCGTCGAGGAAGAACGGAATGCCGTGCTTCTTGTAGAGGGCGCTGACCTCGCGCAGGTTGCGCATCGACACCGGCTGACCGCCGACGCGGTTGTTGGTGATCGTCAGGATGCCGAGCGGAACCTTCCCGGCCGGCTGTTCAGCGAGCCACGCGGCGAGCTCGACGACGTCGAGGTCACCCTTCCACGGCACCTCGGCGCGCAGGTCGGCCGCCTGTGGCGCGACGAAGTCACGGGCCTCGGCGCCGAGGAACTCGACGTTGGCGCGCGTCGTGTCGAAGTGCGCGTTGTTGGGCACGGCCTGGCCGGGCATCACCATGCAACCGAACAGGATGCGCTCCGCGGCGCGCCCCTGGTGGGTCGGGAACACGTGGCGATACCCGGTCAGGTCGCGGACGACCTGTTCGAGTTCGAAGAACGACTTGCTGCCGGCGTAGCTCTCGTCGCCGGTCATGATCGCCGCCCATTGCTGCGCCGACATCGCGCCCGTGCCCGAGTCGGTCAGCAGGTCGATCATCACGTCCTCGGCGCGCACGAGGAACAGGTTGTGGTGGGCGGCGGCGAGGATCGCGGTCCGTTCGGCCTCGTCGGTGATGCGGAACGGTTCGATCGCCTTGATGCGGAACGGTTCGAGGACGGTCTTCACGCCGTGAGCATCGTCCCGCGGATCGCCGCCGGTCACTGGCCACAGGGCGTAGCGCGGCCAGGGCCGAACGGCCGCCATCGCGCGATGGCGCCCCCGTCAGTCCGCCAGCTCGACCTCGTCCCAGAACCCCACCCAGTGGTCGACGGGCCGCATCCGTTCGCCCGGCCGCTCGTAGGACCAGGCGTTGCGCGCGGCGCGGCGGCCATCGCCGACGACGTCGTAGAACTGCACCCCGTGGGGGCACTGCTGGTCGCGCGGGGTCTTCGCGGCCCGTTCGAGGAGGTCCATACGCACGGCGTCGCGCGGGAAGTAGCGGTAGCCGTCGACCTCGAGGGTCGCGGCGCTGTCGGCGAGAACCAGACCGTTCCAGAGGGCACGCATGGGGCGGAAGATAGCCGCGCCGCGCCCGCCCGCTATCCTCTCGACCGTGCGCACCCTGGGCCCGACCCCGCTGCTCCTGCTGCTGGCGAACCTCGTTTCCGCCCAGGAGGCCGAACCGCCCCCCGCCGCGACCACGCGCGAAGTCGTCGTGCCGCTGCACGACGGCGTCGTGCAGACCGACGAGCTGATCCGCGCCCTCGCCGCGGCGTTCGAGATCGACACGAGCGATCTCAGCGTGCCGGCGATGTCGCTCGACCTGCACGGGCTGCAGGGTTCGCTGGTGCTGCTCGGCGCCCGCAAGCTGCTGCTCGACACGGTGCGGTTCGAGCGCGACGTCGGCGGCGGCCGCCTGGTCGCGACCATCGATCGCGCCCGCGCCCGCGACCTCCAGCGCGACCTGCGCGCCGGCATGGCGCGCTTCGCCGGGCGGCTCGCCGGCCAGAACGTCGCCGAACGGACCTACGAGCTGGCGTTGCCGCCGCAGGTCGATCCGGACCGCCCGCTGGTCGTGCTGGTGCACGGCCTCGAGAGCGGCCCCGAGACGCTCGGCGAGCTGCGCGACTATCTGCAGGCTCCGCCGCGGCGCGCGCAGGTCGCGACGTTCGCCTATCCCGACGACGAGGCGATCGACGTGATCGCGACCGCCTTCGCCGCCAAGCTGCACGCGCTCGGCGCGCAGCCGATCGCGATCGTCGCGCACAGCATGGGCGGCCTGGTCGCGCGCCGGGCGATCGAGGACACGGCGCTCGACCCGGGCAACGTCCGCACGCTGATCCTGCTCGGCACGCCCAACCACGGCTCGGATCTCGCGGGCCTGCGCATCGCGCTCGAGCTCGGCCAGGCGCTCGGCGACGTCGACGATGCGTCGCACTTCGCCCGCCAGCTGCTCGACACCTGTGTCGCGCGCTGGCGCGACGGCCTCGGCGAAGCCGGTGGCGACCTGACGCCGGGTTCGGTGTTCCTGACGCAGCTCGCCGCGCGACCGCGCAATCCGAAGGCCACCTACCACCTCGTGCTGGGCACGCACGCGCCGGTGCGCAAACCGCAGCTCGCGCTGGTCCGCGGCGAGGTGCGCGCGCGCCTCGACCGCAACGAGCTGGGCCGCATCGTCCGCCCGCACGTCGAGCACTGGCTCGAAGGCCTCGACGAGGTCGTCGACGGTCAGGGCGACGGCGCGGTCGGCGTCGCGTCGGGCAAGCTCGACGGCGTCGAAGCCGTGCTGGTGCCGCGCGACCACCTGGGCCTCGTGCGCACGCGCGGGCTCCTCGGCCAGACGGTGGTGCCCGAGCAGCACCCGGTGTTCGTCCAGGTCGCCCGCTGGCTCGCCGAGGATGCGCGACCGCGATGAGGTTCTGCAGCGAATGCGGCGGCCCCGTGGCGCTGGCCGTGCCCGACGGCGACGACCGCGAACGCCCGATCTGCACGCGCTGTGGCCACGTGCACTACCGCAACCCGCTGGTCGTCGTCGGCTGCATCGTCGAGCGCGACGGCGACGTGCTGCTGTGCCGCCGCGCGATCGAGCCGGTCGCCGGCCGCTGGACGATTCCGGCCGGCTACCTCGAACTCGGTGAGACGCTGATCGCGGGCGCGTGCCGCGAGACGTTCGAAGAGGCCGGCGCCGACGTCGAGGTCACCGCCCCGCACAGCTACCTCGACCTGCCGCACGCCGGCCAGATGCAGGCGACCTACCGCGCCGCGCTGCGTCGCCCGGGGATCGCGGTCGGCCACGAAAGCCTCGAGGTCGCTTTCTTCCCGCTCGCGCGGCTGCCGTGGGACGAACTCGCGTTCCCCGCGGTCCGCATCGCGCTCGAGCTGTGGCGCGACGACCAGCTCGCGGGTCGTCGCTGCGTGCACCACGGTCGCCTGGCGTGGGACGGCAGCGGGTCGCGGTTCGACATGCGGCACTACGCGCTCGCCGACCACCTGCGGACGCCGATCGCCTGACGACGCGGCGATTCGCCTGACGCCGCCACATCGGCCGAAACCCGCGATGTTGCGAACGGCAGACGCGGGCACGTCGCTCTCGCGGCATGAACTCCCTGCCCGTCCATCCCGAAGCACTCGCCGCACTCGTCGACAACCCGCACCGCGCGACCTGGTCGCTCGGCAACTACTCCCACCTCGGCACGCGCCTGCAGCCCGTCGGTGAAACCCTCTGCGAGGCGATCGACGTGCATGCCGGCGAACGCGTCCTCGACGTCGCCGCCGGCAATGGCAACGCCTCGCTGGCCGCGGCCCGCTGCGGTGCCGACGTCACCGCGGCCGACTTCGTCGCCGAACTCCTGGCGGACGCGAGGCGGCGCGCCGAAGCAGATGGCCTGTCGCTGCGCACCGAACTCGCCGACGCGCACGCGCTGCCGTTCGCAACGGCGTCGTTCGACGTCGTGCTGTCGACCTTCGGCGTGATGTTCGCTGCGGACCAACCGCGCGCGGCGCGCGAGCTGCTGCGGGTCTGCCGACCCGGCGGACGCATCGGCCTCGCCAACTGGACGCCGCAGGGCTTCGTCGGCGACCTGTTCCGCGCGATCCGGCGTCACCTGCCGGCGCCGGCCGGTACCCGCTCGCCGCTGCTCTGGGGCGACGAACGCAGCTTGCGCGAGCTGCTCGGCGAACACGCGACCGTGCGCACCCGCCACCGGTTCTTCACGTTCCGCTTCCGCTCGGCGCAGCACCTGCTGGAGGAGTTCCGAACCTGGTACGGACCAACGGTCAAGGCGTTCGCCGAACTGCCACCCGAAGCCAGCCGCGAGCTGGCAGGTGAAATCGTCGCGCTCTGCGGCGCGCGGAACTCGGCCGACGACGGCACGCTGACGGTCGCCAGCGAATACCTCGAGGTGGTCGCCGTGCGGCGGTGAGGCGCACGGCCGGGCTCTCAACGCCAACGCCGCGCGGCCAGGATCGCCGCCTGCTGGTCGGCCGCCAGCCGCGCCGCGAGGAACGGATAGAGCGCGTTGCGCTCGCGCAGGTCGTGGTGCAACACGAGGTTCTTGAACGTCGCCTCGCGGTCCAGCAGCTCCAGCAGCGCCCCGTCGTCGGGTGCCTTCGCGAGCTGCGCCACGCGCGCCACGAACTCGTCGAGGAACGCCTTCAGGTTGCGATGCTCGCCGAGGAACAACCGCACCGGCGCGTCGCTCGCGTCGCCGCCGAGCGCTTCGTAGCGCGGCAGCACGAGCGATTCCTCGTCGGCGGCGTGGGCCACGAGGTGCTCGCGATAGGTCGCGAGCTCGTGCGCGGCGCGCGCGAAGTCGCGGTCGAGCAGCGCCCGCTGGTGACGGAAGAACGTCTGCGCGAGGTCGTCGTGCAGCCCCATCATCGCGGCGGCCAGGTCGGTTTCGGGCATCGGAATCCATCTTGCCCTTCCCCCCCACCTCACACAAGGGAGGGAGGACGCAGATGGGGCAGGAGCACGACAAACTGTTTCGCTACACGTTCGCGCAGCCGGAGCACGCGGCTTCGCTGCTGCGGACGATCCTGCCACCGGCGCTGGTGCAGGCCATCACCTGGTCGTCGCTGCGGCCGGTATCGGGTTCGGCGGTCGACGAGGGACTGCGCGCGCGCCACGCGGACCTGCTGTTCGAGGCGGGCCTCGGCCAGGGTCAGGTGCTGCTCTACCTGCTGCTCGAACACAAGTCCGCGCCCGACCGCTGGACGGCGCTGCAGCTGCTCGGCTACGTGGCGATGGCGCTCGACCGCTACCGCCGCGAGCGCCCGGAG
>CAYMRG010000363.1:0-5813 GCA_964392555.1 uncultured candidatus Brocadiaceae bacterium | reverse complement strand
GGTGAGTTCGATGTCCTCGGCGACGGTGACGCCGTCTTTGGTGACGGTCGGACCGCCCCAGCCCTTGTCGAGGACGGCGTTGCGGCCGCGGGGGCCGAGCGTGGAGACGACGGCTTTCGCCAGCTTGGAGACACCGCGCAGCACGGCTTCGCGGGCGTCGTTTTCGAACACGAGTTGTTTGACCATCACAACCTCGACGGGGAATCTGGATACTTCGTAGGGGTGGCTGCTCGTCTGGCCGAAGCACCCGCGCGGGCGGGTCACTTGGGTCAGCCGGGCTTGAACGAGCCGCCCGGGGCGGCCCGCAATGGGCGCGCGCGAAAGCAAACGTGGTGCCGACTGCCGGCCGCCGGCGGTCCGAGCGTCGGTCACATGTCGGAAACAACGATGAAATCAGAGGTTGCGTCGAGTGGATCGAATCGGCTGCACGCTGCAGGGCGGGCGCCAGGGCGCCATTCTGGCAGGCGCCGTACGGCCGGGAAGGGTCGGGGGTGTCATTCTGGCACGCTGGCGATCGCTGCGGTGCTCGTGCCGGCGCTGGTGCCCGCTCCGATCGCCGCGCAGGCGCCGGCGGCGCCGCCGTTCGAGGTCGTGCTGCGCGACGGCAGCGTGGTCGGGGCCCGCGCCGTCACCGGCGACCCGGCCGTCGGCCTCGACCTCACGCTCGCCGAGGGCACGCGCCGCGTCGCGGCGGGCGACGTGCTCGCCGTGCTCGGTGGGGTGGTGGCGACCGGCGACCTGCCGTCGGTCTGGCTGGCCGGTGGCGACGTCGTCTACGGCGCCCTGATCGGCGGCGACCCTGCCGGCGAACGCCTCGAGATCCTGTCGCCGGTCCTCGGGCGGATCGCGCAGCCGGTCGATCGCGTCGCAGCCGTGGCCGCCGCGGACTGTCGCGAGCCGCTCGCGCTGGCGTTGCCGGACGGCGTCGCCGAAGGCCTGTTCCGGCGCGCGGCGATCGGCTTCGACCTGGTCGCCGGCACGCTGCACCAGTTCGGCGAGCAGGGCGTGCGCTTCGCGCCGGGCGACGAAGCGCCGCGCTGGTTCGCGCCGCGCGAGTTCGCCGCGCTGCGGATCGCCGACCCGTCGCCACGGCGCGAGCCACCGGCCGCGGAGCTGCTGACGCGCACCGGCGATCGGGTCGGCGTGCGCGTGCGCGCATTCACCGCCGAAGGCCTGCAGTGCGAACTCGAGACCGGCACGTTGGCGGTGCTGCGCGTCGCCGACCTCGCCTGCGTCGCGTTCCGCGGCGTCGGCGCCTTCGCCTCGGATCTCACCCCCGTCGAGGTCATCGAGAGCGGCTACGACGGCGACGTCGTGCTGCCGTACCGAGTCGACCTCGCGGCCCGCGGCGGCGCCCTGCAGGCGAGCGGTCGGGCCTATCGCAAGGGGCTCGGCGTGCACAGCCGCAGCCGGCTGGTGTTCCGCGCGCCGCCTGACACGGTGGCGTTCTGGACGCGCGTCGCGATCGATGACTCGGTCGGCGGGCTGACGGTGCGGCCCGAATGCGTGGTGCGCGTGCTGGTCGACGGCAAGCAGCGCTTCCAGCAGGAGGCGCTGCAGGTTGGCTCGCCGCTGGCGGTCGGGCCCTTGCCGATCGCGCCCGGTGCGCTGGTCGCGCTCGAGGTCGACTTCGGTCGCGGTCGCGACCTCGGCGACCGCGTCGACTGGCTGCTGCCGGTGTTCCTCACCGCGGCGGGCAAGCGGCCGTGAGTCCGAGCCTGCAGGCGATCGGTGCGGGGGTGGCGATGGCCGCGATCGGCCTCGCCATGGTGCCGGCGACGGCGCGGCTCGGCCGGCTCGCCGCGTGGCTGGTCGTCCTGGCGTTCGCCGCCGCGGCGCTCGACCCGACCGCGGTGGGATTCGCCGCGGCGACCCCGCGCCGGGCAGGGGCCGAACGGGCAGGAGATGCGGCCGCGGCGACGACCGCGGCGTTGACCGCGGCGATCGCCGCCGGGCCGCGCGCCGCCGACCTCGCCCTGCAATGGGGCGGCAACCTCGACGCGGGCCTTGCCGCCGGGCCACTCGGCGCGCTGCCGCACACGGCCGCGCCGCCGCTGCCGGTCGCGCCGGAATCGTTGTCGGTGCAGGCGCTCGGCCGCGCGGCGGTCGGGCGACCGCTGGCGCTGCGTGTCGCTGCCGGCGACGCCACCGGGCCGCTGCGCGGCGAACTGCGCGTGCGTGGTCCCGGCGGCGACGTCTGGCGCACCGCGGTCGACCTCGAGCCGGGACGGCCGGTGGCGGTCGCCTACACGCCGCAGCAGGTCGGCGACCACGCGCTCGAGCTGGCGCTCGCGGTCGGCCCGGTCACGGTGACGGCGCGCGGTGCGTTCGCGGTCGGTGCGCCACCGCCGGTGCTGGTGCTCGAGCCGAGCGGCAGCATCGCCGCGGCGCTGCGCGCGCAGGGCGTCGCCGTTGCCACGGTCGACGCGCTGCCCGCGGATCTGCGCGACGTGGCGGCGCTGGTGATCGGCCAGCCGCTGAGCGCGGCGGAGCAGACTGCGGTCGTCGCGGCCGTCGACGACGGGATCGGCGCGTTCGTGCTGGCACCCGCGTTCGGCGCGGTCGGCGAGCCGCTGCGCGAACGGTTGCCGGTGCGCCCGCTGCCGCCGGTCGAGGGTGGGGCGGGCGATCTCGCGGCACCCGGCGCCGGCCAGTCCCGGCCACCCGAGCCTCCGCCGCCACCGCCGTTGCCGCCGCCGGAGCAGCCGCCGCGGCAGCGGGCGCCGGATGCGCCGATCGGCGACGAGCCGATCGAGGTCGACAAGCGGTCGATCGCGATGGTGCTGGTCGTCGACCGCTCCGGCAGCATGGGCACGCCGCTGCCGAACGGCCTGACGCGCATGAGCTATGCGAAGACCAGCGCGCTGCGGACGGCGCTGGCGCTCGGCGAAGGCGATCGCGTCGGGCTGGTGACGTTCGGCACCCGCGGCGCCGGCCGCGTCGAGCTGCCGCTGTCTCCGGCGACCGATCTCGAGGCCGTACACGCCGGCATCGCCAAGCTGGCGCATGCCGCCGAACTGACGTTCCTGCTCGACGGGCTGGTCAAGGCGCAGGAACTGCTCGCCGGCAGCCAGGCCGCGGTCAAGCACATCGTCGTCATCAGCGACGGCGAGTTCGACCAGAGCGAGAGCATGGCGCTCCGCGCGCGGGCCAACGCGATGCGCCAGAACGACCACGTCACGCTGTCGGTGATCTCGATCGACGACGGCCTCGAGGCCGGCTTCCGCACGCTCGCCGAGCTGATGACGCGCGATGGCGGTGGTCAGTTCGTGCCGCTGACCGACCCGGCGAAGGTGCCGGCGTTCGTCAGCGCGGAGGTGACGCGCGCCCTGCAGCGGGTCGGTCGACTGCCCAACGGCGAAGCGCCGCCCACCTCGCCGCAGGCCACCGCCGAGCCCGACCGGCCGGCGACGCCACCGCCGCAGCAACCGCCGCCGGCCGAACCGCCGCCGGGTGCCCGCCACGACGCGGCGGCGCGGGTCGCCGTGCACGCCGTCGCCGACGTCGCGCTGCTGCGGCCGCTGCCGCCGGACGAGTGGCCGACGCTGGCCGCCGCGGTGCCGTGCACCGCGCCGCTCGATGCCGCGGTGCTGCTGGTCGCCGGGGACGCCGGCTGGCCGCTGCTCGCGTTCGCCAACCGCGGCCTCGGCCGGGTGGGCGCCTTCGCCGCCGACCTCGCCGGCGAGGCGGGCGCCGAGTTCCGGCGCGACCCGGCGTTCGCGGCGCGGCTCGCGCAATGGCTGCAGAACGTGCTGCCGGGCGAGGCTCGGCGGGTGCCGGTGGCGCTGGTCGATGGCGTCGCCGTCGCCCCGGCGACGCCGACGCCCGGCGATCTCCTGCGGCTCGCGGCCCTCGCCGGCGCCGCCGTCCGAGGTGCTGCGGCAGCCGACGACGACGTGGCCGGCAGCGGTCAGGCGCGCGCCACGGCCAGCCGCGCGCCGCGGTGGGCGCTGTGGCTGGTGCTGGCCTTGGTCGGCCTGGCGATCGCCGAGCGCGTCGGTGGGCCGTGGCATGGTCGCCGCGCGGCAGATCCGGTCGACGGCGTGGCCTGACGACGGTTGCCAAGCGCCACCGCGCCGCGTAGACCAGTGCGCGTGCGTCTGGCCTTGTCTTTCTGCCTGCTGGCAGCCGTCGCCGGTGCCCAGCAGGACGTCCGCCGCGCCTTCGGCGCCGGTGCGATCGAGGTCGATGGCCAGCGCTATCCGTACCGTCTGCTCGAACCGCCGGTGGTGCTGCGCGACGTCGATCGGCCGCTGGTCGTGTTCCTGCACGGCGCCGGCGAACGCGGTGACGACAACCTGCGGCATCTCGAGTACCTGCCGAGCCTGCTGGCGGCGGACGTCGCCCGCTACCCGTGTTACCTGCTCGCCGTGCAGTGCCCGCAGAACGAGCAGTGGGTGGCCGCCGACTGGGGCAGCGCCTCGCCGCCGGCGCTGGCCGACCAGCCGACCCCCGCGCTGCGCGCGGTGATGACGGTCGTCGAGTCGCTGCGCCGACGGCCCGGCGTCGACGCGGCACGCGTCTACGTCACCGGCCTGTCGATGGGCGGCTTCGCCGCCTGGGAACTCGCGCTGCGCCGACCCGAGTGGTTCGCGGCGGTGCTGCCGATCTGCGGCGGCGGCGACCCACGGTTCGCCCACCGGCTGCTCGGCATGCCGATCGCCGTCTGGCACGGCGGCATCGACCATGTCGTGCCGGTCGAGACCTCGCGGGCGATGGTCACGGCGCTGCGGCAGCTGGGGCAGGCGGTCGACTACCGCGAGCCGGCGACGGTCGGCCACGACGTCTGGAACGTCGCCTACCGCGATCCGGCGACGCTCGCCTGGCTGTTCGCCCAGGACCAGCGGCAGGCGCGGCGCGGCGCGTTCGCCCTGCCCGCGCTGATCCCGGCGCCCGAGGTCGTGACGCCGCCGGCGGCGGGGACCGCGGCCTTCCGGCTGCGGCCGGGTGCGCGGTGCCACGCGCCCGAGGCGGCGCGCGCGGTGGCGCAGGTGCTGTGCGACACGATCGAGCGCGGCCTGCGCGTTCGCGCCGACCTGATCGGCCTCGGCGTCGAGGCCGCGGGCGATCTGGCGTTCGCGATCGATCCCGCGCTGCGCGCCGAGTTCGCGATCGACGTCGGCCCGGTGTTGCGGATCACGGTGCGCGAGCCGGCGCTGCTGCACGCGGCGGCGGCCGCCGCCTGGCAGGTGCTGCAGACCGATCCCGCCGGCAGCTGTCCGGCCGGGCGGCTGGTGCGCACCCAGCCGGTCGTCGCCGGGCGTTTGGTGCTCGGGGCGAGTCCGGTGCCGTGGCCGGAGCCGGCGCTGCTCGCTGCGCTGCGCACGTGCTGGACCTACGACGTACGCGAACTGCGCGGCAGCGGCCTCGACCGGCTCGACTGGCTGCCGGACAAGGCGCGGCTCGCCGTGCGCGCTGCGGCCCAGCGCTGCGACATCCGCCTGCTCGGCACCGACATCGTCGACGCGTCGGCCGGTACGGTCCGCGTGTTCGCCGCGGACCTGGCGGCCGACGGGATCGGTCGCCTGCTCGCCGCCAAGGACGCCACCGCGGCCGGGCCAGGGGCGTTCGAGCTGCATCTGCCGCCGAACGGTCCCGATGCGTCGACCGCCGCGCTCGAACTGCTGCTGCCGGCCGCGGCGGAGCGGGCGCACGCGCCGGCGCGCGAACTGCACGTCGCGGACTTCCTCGGCCGCCTGGGCTGCCAATTGCGGATCGTTCGCGGCTGAGAGGCCGAGGGAAAATCATGATACGGCTTCGCAGCGCGTCCTGCGGCCGCAACCAAAGGTTGCGCGGCGCTGCGCGCCGCCAGA
>CAYMRG010000362.1:0-5816 GCA_964392555.1 uncultured candidatus Brocadiaceae bacterium | reverse complement strand
TCTCACGCTGCCGTCGCCGGCGATGGTGGGGTGGCAGCCGGGGCTGATTCCGTGAGGTGACCGCCGGCTTGTGCCGGCGAAAGCGTGCCGCGACAGTGTCGCGATGCGCTTCCAGCCACCGGGCCGCTTCCGCTCCGCCGCCGAGTTCGCGGCGCACCTGCGTGCGCTCGAGCCGGCATGGCAGATCGCCGAGCGGGTCGCCGCGGATGGGCCGTTGGCGCAGCCGATCACGGTGCACGGCCGCACGCTGGCCAACCGGTTCGCCTGCCATCCGATGGAGGGCTGGGACGGCACCGCGGACGGGCAGCCGACCGAACTGACGCTGCGGCGCTGGCGCAACTTCGGCCGCTCGGGCGCTGGGCTCGTCTGGGGCGGCGAGGCGTTCGCGGTGCAGCGCGACGGGCGCGCCAACGCGCGGCAGCTCTACCTCGAACCGGCTGCCGACGTCGCCGGTGGGCTGGCGCGGCTGCTCGGCGAAGTGCGGGCCGGCGCGGCCGAGGTCGGTGCGCCGCGCCAGTTCGTCGGTCTGCAGCTCACGCACTCGGGTTCGTTCGCGCGGCCCGACGGGCTGCCGGCGCCGCTGGTCGCCGCGGTGCACCCGGTGCTGGTGCGCAAGTATGCGTTCCTCGCCCACGCGCCGGTGCTGACCGACGGCGAACTCGACGGTCTCGCCGAGAACTTCGTCGGCGCGGCGATGCTGGCGCAACGCGTCGGCTTCGACTTCGTCGACGTGAAGTGCTGCCACGGCTACCTGCTGCACGAACTGCTCGGCGCGCACGGCCGCCGCGGCAGCTACGGCGGCGACCTCGCCGGCCGCATGCGCCTGTTCGAACGCATCGTCGCGGCGATCCGCAGCGCCTGCCCGGGGCTCGCGATCGGCGTGCGCGTGTCGCTCGCCGACGTCGTGCCGTTCGAGCGCGATCCCGACACCGGCATCGGCCGGCCGATGGCGAGCGAACTGCCGTACACGCACGGCTTCGGCGTCGACGCCGCCGAGCCGACGCGGTTCGATCTCGCCGAGCCGATCGCGTTCTTGCAGCGGCTGCGCGAACTCGACATCGAGCTGGTCAACGTCACGCTCGGTTCGCCCTACTACAACCCACACCTGCAGCGCCCCGCGGCGTATCCGCCGAGCGACGGCTACCAGCCGCCCGACGATCCGTTGCGCTTCGTCTGGCAGCACCTGCAGGTCGTGCGCGCGGCCAAGGCGGCGGTGCCCGAGCTGCGGTTCGTCGGCACGGGTTACACCTACCTGCAGGAGTGGCTCGGCCACGTCGCTGCGCACGAGGTCGGCGCCGGCCACGTCGACTTCGTCGGCCTCGGCCGCATGCTGCTCAGCTACCCCGAACTGCCGGGCGACCTCGCCGCCGGCCGCGCGCTGCAGCAGAAGCGCCTGTGCCGCACCTTCAGCGATTGCACGACCGCGCCGCGCAACGGCATGGTCAGCGGCTGCTACCCGCTCGATCCGCTCTACAAGCAGCGTCCCGAGGCGGCGAAGGTCAAGGAGCTGCGCGGCGGGGGCCCGGCGTGAGCGAGGTCGGCGGTGCGCACGGCGAACGCGACGAACGCGGCGAACGCGACGAACACGGCGATCGCAGCGAACGCGACGAACGCGCCCCGCTGGTCGCACTCGCCGCGCAGCCGTGGCCGGCCCGCGTGCGCAGCTACCTGCGGCTGATCGGCCCGGGCTATCTGCAGAGCGCGATGACGCTCGGCAGCGGCACCGCCGCGAGCTGCCTGTTCGCCGGCGCGGCGTTCGGCTACGAGCTGCTGTGGGTGGCCCCGCTCGGCATGCTGCTCGGCGTGCTGGCGATGGCCGTGATCTCGCACCAGACGCTGTCGACCGGCCAGCGCACGCTGCCGGCGATGGCGCGCCACGCTTCGCCGTGGCTCGCATGGGCGTTTGCCGGCGCGTCGGTCCTGGCGTCGATCGTCTGGCATTTTCCGCAATACAGCCTCGGCTGCGGCGCGCTCGTCGACGTCGCCGCGGTGCTCGGCTGGCAGGTGCTGCACCCGGGCCTGGCGAGCGCGTTCGTGCTGGTCTGGGCGATCGTGCTGTCGTCGCTCTACGGCGGCGGCTCGCGCTTCGTCCGCGTCTACGAGCGCGTGCTGAAGTACGTGGTCTGGGGCATCGTGCAGTGCCTCCTGTGGGTGGTCGTGCGCACGCCGACCGACTGGGGCGCGGTGCTGCGCGGCTTCGTGCCGCATCTGCCCGCGCCGCGCGGCGACATCCGCGCCATCGATCTCGTCGTCAGCGGCCTCGCCGCCGCGGTCGGCATCAACATGCTGCTGCTGTATCCCTACAGCCTGCTGCGCCGCGGCTGGGGGCGCGAACACCGCGAGCTGGCGCGCTTCGACCTGCTCGTCGGCATGTTCGTGCCGTACGTGCTCGCGACCGGTCTGATGGTGGTGGCCGCCGCCAACACGCTGCACGCGAGCGGCGCGCTGGTCGCGCAGAAGAGCGCGATCGGCGAACTGGGCCGCGTACTCGGCGACGTGATCGGCCCGGTGAGCGGCCGCGTGATCTTCGACGTCGGCATGCTGGCGATGGCGCTCAGCACGATCACGCTGCACATGGTCGTCTGCGGCTTCGTCGCGGCGGAATGGTTCGGCTGGCCGGTCGGCAGCCGCAAGCACCGGCTCAGCATGCTGCTGCCGATCCCGGGCGCGCTCGCGCCGTTCGTCTGGGCCGAGTATGCGGTCTGGCTCGCGGTGCCGACGACGATTGTCTGCGGCGCGATGCTGCCGATCGCCTACCTCGGCTTCCTGCTGCTGCAGCGCAGCGACGCCTACCTCGGCGCCGACCGGCCGCGCGGCCTGCGCGGCGCGCTCGCGAGCGGCGTGCTGGTCGTCGCGATGCTGGTCGTCGTCGCCGCGCTCGTCGCCTACCTCGTGCCCAAGCTCTGACGCGCGA
Source organism: uncultured candidatus Brocadiaceae bacterium (assembly GCA_964392555.1). GTDB lineage: Bacteria > Planctomycetota > UBA1135 > UBA1135 > UBA2386 > CAYMRG01. The sequence continues at coordinate 2,902 of CAYMRG010000362.1, read as the reverse complement.
ACCGCCATGAACGCCCACCCCGCCCCGGCTCTCCGGCTCTGCTACGGTGCCTTGCACGTGGTGCTGCGGCCCGGCTACCGCGCGCTCGGCCACACGCTCGAGCGCCCCGGCGCGCCCGAGGTCGTCGCCGAGTGGGTCGACTGGCCGGCGACGCTGCGGCTGCGCACGGCGATGGATCGCTGCGGTATCGGCGTCGCCGAGGCGATGGACACCGCGCAGCGCTTCCTGCTCGGCTGGCCGGCCGCGCGCCGGCTGATCGCCGAATGCGGCGCGCTGCGCCTCACCAACGGCTTCTGCGCCGGCGCCGGCACCGACCAGTTGCCGGCGATCCGCGGCCGCAGCGACCTCGTCGACGCGGTCGTCGAGCAGTGCAGCTACATCGCGTCGCACGGCGGCATCCCCGTGATCCTGCCGATGCCGTGGCTGTGCGCGCAGCAGGCGGGCGAACAGGACTACGTCGACGTCTACGGCGCGATCGTAAGCCAGGTGCGCGGCCCGGTGTTCGTGCACTGGCTCGGCGAGATGTTCCTGCCGGCGCTGCGCGGCTACTTCCCCGGCCGCAGCTTCGAACGCGTGATGGCGCTCGATCCCGCGGTGGTGCGCGGCTGCAAGCTGTCGCTGCTCGACGCCGCGTTCGAGGAGCGCGTGCGCCGCGAGCTGCTGCCGCGCGAGCAGATCGTGCTGACCGGCGACGATTTCCATTTCGGCCGCATGATCCTCGGCAGCGGCGGCCGCCCGCAGGCGTGGACGATGGTCGGCGACCGCAAGGTCGCGCTCGGCGACTGGAGCCACGCGCTGCTCGGCATCTTCGACGCGATCGCGCGCCCGCTGCAGCTCGCGCTCGCGAGCCTCGCCGCCGGCGACGAGGCCGCGTTCCTCGCGCGCATGGATCGCTGCGAGGCGCTCGGTCAGCACGTGTTCGCCGCGCCGACGCAGCACTACAAGGCCGGGCTCGCGTTCCTCGCCTGGCTCAACGGCCAGCAGGACGACTTCACGCTGGTGAACGGCGAGGAGCTGCGCCGCGATCGCGCGCACTATGAGCGGTGCGCGGAGCTGGCGGAGATGGCGGATTGCGTCGTCGATCCGGGGGTCTGGGCGGCCCGGCGGGCGCGGTTCGCGGGTGGGGACTGGCCGCGGGGGATAGCAGGCCTGTGACGCGCGCGGCGCCGGGGAATAGAAGCATGGAGGCCTGTTGAGCAAGGAATCGCTGATGCGTTGCGCGCTGCTGTTCTCGTCGGCCTTGGTCTGCGCCGCGGGGATCGCGACCTGGGTCGTGCAGAGCGGGGCACCGCTGCCGCCCGTGGCCGAGTTCGTGGCGCCCCGGCCAGACGCGATCACGGACACGCCCCGCGCGACAGCGAGCAGCGTGGCGCCAGCCGACCCGGTGCTGCTCCCCGCTACGGTTGCCCCCGACCTGCGGGTGCTGCTCCGGGATGAGGAAGGAGTGCGGCTCGACGACGCAATCGTGGCCGTGGACCGCGACGTCGGCGGGCTCCCGATCTACCGCGGCGTGGATCTGGCGCGTTGGCTGCTGTCGAACCAGCCGAACTTCCGGACCTTGGATGGCTGCGTCGGGCTCGCGCGTTCTCCTGACGAAGCGCTGGCGATTGCGGCAGTAGCGCCCGGGATGTTGCCCCAATGCCTGGTGCTCGCGCCCGATGCGACGGACCGCGAGGTGACCTTCACGCTGCGGCGGTCGGGCGGCGTGCGCGGCGTCGTGACCGGGCTCGATCCGGGGGAGTGCTGCTGCGAGGTGGTGGTGTGGCGAGCCGCGGATCCGCGACAGTGCATTTTGGCGTGGAGCCGCGTCGATGCGTCCGGTCGGTTCGCCATCACGGACCTCGAACCCGGAGCCTGGCTGGCGGCGGCGAAACGATCCGAAGTCTGCTCCGAGGGTGGTATGCCTTCGCTCGACCATGGGATCGATCGATCATCGTTCGTCGCCTTCACCGTGGTCGGCGGCGACGTGGCCGACGTCACCGTGAACGCCCGGCGCAGCGCCATCCTGCGCGGGAGCGTCCTGTTGCATGGCCAGCCGTGTGCGGCGGCCCAGGTGATCGGCTCCCGCAACCCGTCCGGCGAGCCGTGCGCAGGACCAGGGTTTCAGTCGTGGCTCACCTGGGGTGGGCACGTCGAGGTCGACGCCTCGGGTGCTTTCGCGTTTCGGTATCGCGAGGCGGGGCCGGTGGAGCTGCGCGTGCGCCATCCCTTGGGCGGATTGGAGCAATTGGCGGCCGCTTTCGACCTCCCGCCGCCGGGCAGCGACGTCCCGTGCACGCTCGAAATCGCCACGGGTGGCGTGCGCGGGCACTTCGACGGCGCGGCTGGTGTGGCGGGCGATGACGAGAAGATCGTGGTCACCGCCCATCCGGTGCCGGGGCCCGGCGACGAGCTGGACTCGACCAGGTGTCGCTACGGGTGGAGCGAGGAGCTGTCCGCCGACGGCTCCTTCGCCTTCGACTACCTGCCATCCGGTGACTGGCTCGTCAGCGTCGTGAAAGGGCGATTGCTCTGCCAACGCGAGGTGCACGTCGAGAGCGACGTCGTCGATGCCGGCGAACTACGGCAGATGGCGACGGTGCGCGCCGAAGTCCGATGCTCCTGGCCCGACCTGGGCGAGTTGCAGGCCGGGGTGGTGGGGGTGGCGTGGCGCCGTCTGCGCTCGGCCGGTGAAGCGATGGCGTGGCTCGATGCGGCGGTCACCTGGTTCGATCGGAGCAGCGTCATGGTCGAAGCACCACCCGGTCGCTATGCGCTCGTGCCCTACGGAACGTTCGAGCCAGGCATCGGCGTGATCGACTTCTGCGGGATCCCGAACGGCCCGCCCATGGCCGAGCCGCTAGAGATCGAACTCCGCGCCGACGGCACCGTGTCCCCGGCCGAATTCGTCTGGCGGCCACTC
>CAYMRG010000361.1:0-5860 GCA_964392555.1 uncultured candidatus Brocadiaceae bacterium | reverse complement strand
CTCCTGGCCGCGCAACCGCACCGGCACGTCGAGCGGGAACGGCAGGTCGCCGGGTGTCTCCCATCGCAGCGACAGGATGCCGTTCGCGACCTCGCTGTGCAGGCGCGGCAGGTGCGGCTGGCGGACGTAGACCTCGAAGAACCAGGCCAGGTCCTCGCCGGCCAGCTCGCTGCACAGCCGGACGTAGTCGTCGGTGGTGACCAGCCGCACCTGGCTGCCGTCGGTCGCCCGTTCGGCCGCGGGTGTCGGGTAGCAGAACCGCCGCAGGCTGGCGAAGAACGCGCCGTCCCCCATCTGCCAGCGCAGCGTGTGCAGCACCAGCGCGCCCTTGTAGTAGATGTCGTTGCTGCCGCCGTTGCCGAAGTAGATGCCGAAGCTGGTGGTCGAGGCGCGCGGCGCGAGCGGCGCCCGGTTCATCGTGCGGTACTTGCGCAGCTCGTTCTCGCAATGGTCGCGGCCGAAGGCGCGCTCGAGGTAGAGCGGCTGCATGTAGGTGCCGAAGCCCTCGTGGAGCCACATGTCGCGCCAGTCGCTGCACGTCACCAGGTTGCCCCACCACTCGTGCGCCAGCTCGTGGTTGTGCAGCCAGTCGTACTGCTCGTCCCGGAAGCCGTTGCCGTAGGCGATCATCGTCTGGTGTTCCATGCCGAGGTGCGGCGTCTCGCAGATGCCGTACTTCTCGGCGCGGAACGGGTACGGGCCGAGGATCGACTCGAACACGTGGATGTGGTCGAGGAACTGCGGCAGGCAACGCTTCGCCTTCTCGACGCTGCGCGGCAGGACGAAGAACTGGATCGGCATCACCGTGCCGTCGCAGCAGGTGAACGAGTCCTCGAGCCGCACGTACGGCGCCGCATTGAGCGTCACGCAGTAGTTGCTGATCGGTTCGGCGACGTGCCAGTCCCACGTGACGAGGCCGTCGTGTTCGCGCGCGGGGCCGCGCAGCGTGCCGTTGCTGGCGACGACCAGCCCGTGCGGCACCGTGAAGTGCAGGTCGACCGAGTCGGGCTTGTCCGACGGCTGGTCCTTGCACGGCCACCACAGGTCGGCGCCTTCGCCCTGGCACGTGGTCGCGATCCACGGCTGGCCGTCGTCGGTCGTCCGCCAGGTGAAGCCGCCGTCCCAGGGCGGGTTCTTGGCGACGTGCGGCGCGCCGCCGTAGTCGACCGCGACGACGACCTCGCTGCCGGCGGCCAGTTCCGCGGCCGGTCGCACCCAGATCCGGCCGTCGCGCTGCTCGTGGTCGACCGGGGCGCCGCCGAGCCGCACCGCGTGCACCTGCAGCGCCGGGTCGAGATCGAGCGCCAGTTCGCGCGTCGCCGCGATCAGCTTCGCCGTCATCGCCAGCGTGCCGTCGATCGTCTTCGCCGCCGGGTCGACGGTCAGCGCGAGGTCGTAGTGGCGGACGTCGTAGCAGTCCTGCGCGGCGATCGCGGGCCGGCCGGAGACGTTGCGCGCGGCGTCCTGGGCCGCGGCGCTCGCGGGGACGAAGCCGAGGCAGGCGAGGAACGGGAGCAGGCCGCGACGCGAGGTCATCGCGCCATGCTACGGCCGATCTGTGCGCGTGCGAACGCGCTCCCCTGCTTGTCGTGCTCGGGGCCACCCGCCTACCCTGCCGCCATGAACGCCCGCGTCGCCGATCCCGGACCGTTGCGCGATTGTCGGCTCGCGCTGTGCTTCCCGACGGCGCACGGCGCGCGCGTCGCGGCGCTGCGAGAACTCGGCGTGCCGACGGTCGGGCTCGACCCCGCTGCGGCGGCCGTCGCGGCGTGTCGCGCGGCCGGCGCGCCCGCGTGGCTCGGCTCCCTGGAGCGGCTCGCCAGCCACCGCCATGTGTTCGACGGCATCTGGCTCGCCACGGCCCTGCCCGCGAATGCGGTTGCCGCCTGGGCCGCGCTCGATGAGGCGCTCGCGCCCGGCGGGCGCCTGTTGGCGCCGGCGGAGGCGGCCGTGCCTGCCGGCTACCAGCCGCTGCACGGGCCCGCGGGGCAGGGGCTCTGGCGCAAGCCGCGACCCGCGAGCGACGTCTACCCCGGCGTGCTGGTCGGGCCCTATGCCGACCTGTTCGTCGGCTGCCGCGCCGTCGCCGAACTCGGCGCCGGCAGCGGCCGGTTCCTCGACGCCCTGCATCTGCGCGAAGTCGCAGCGGTCGGCTTCGAACCCGATCCCGGCTTGCGCCAGGCTGCCGAACGCGCGGGCCGTCGCCTCGCCGGCAGCGGCCTGCGCGAACTGCTGGCCTGGCCCGAGGCGATCGACGGCGTGTTCCTCGGCCACGGCATCGCGGCGTTCGCCGGCGAGCGGCTCACCACGCTGCTGGCGACCCTGCGCACGCGCCTCGCGATGAACGGCCGTGTGCTCGTGCGCGCACCGCGCCGCGTGATCGCGACGGTTCGCGCGGCCGTGGCGCCGACGCAGTGGCGCGCCGTCCACGCGAGCGAGGTCCCCGGCGATGCCGAGGACGGCCTGCTGCTGCTGCTCGCCGACGCCACCTCGCCGCCGACAACGCCTCCGGCAGCGGTTCCCGACCTCGCACCGAGTGGTGTCGGCAGCCCGCTGGAGGCCCCACCGCGCGGCGTCGCCGACCTCGACCGGTTCGAGCGGCGCGAGACCAGCCAGGGCGGCGAGGACGGCGTGCTGCAGGAGCTGTTCGCGCGCCACGGCACCACCGACCGCTGCAGTGCCGAATTCGGCTGCGGCGACGGCGTGCAGTGCAATACCGCGGCCCTGCGGCGCCGCGGCTGGCGGACCGTGCTGCTCGACGGCGACGTCGCGCCCGGCGCGCCCGATGCCGTGATCCACCAGGCGTGGATCACGCCGCAGAACATCGAGGCGCTGCTCGATGCGCACGGCGTGCCTCAGGAGCCGGACCTGCTGTCGATCGACCTCGACGGCAACGACTACTGGGTCTGGCGCGCGATCCGGCGGCGGCCGCGGATCGTCGTCGCCGAGTACAACGGCAACCTCGCCGCCGACCGCGCACTGACGATCGCCGCGAACCCGGACCACCGCTGGGACGGCAGCGCCCACTACGGCGCGAGCCTGCCGGCGTTGGTCGCGCTGGCGCGGCGCAAGGGCTACACCCTGGTCCACTGCACGCAGGCCGGCGTCAACGCGTTCTTCGTCCGCGACGACCTGCTGCGCGGTGCTGCGGCACCGGATCCCGGATCGCTGTTCCGCGCGGCCAACTACTGGTACCGCGGCGGTCGTTCGCTGCCGGACCTCGACCGGCAGATGGTCGAGGTCGACGGTTCGTAGTCGGCCGGTCGCTCAGGCCAGCACACCAGTGCGCGGCGACACGGCGGCGCGCTCGTCCTCGCGCGGCACGGCGCGCAGCCGCGCCAGCATCGTCCCGCTCTTGCGGCCCCAGAGGATCGTCTCGATCGCGAACCGCGGCAGGTCGCCGGCGAACGCCGGCTGCTCGGCCTCGATCGTCTGCGCGGCGCGCTGCAGCGGTCGGGGATCGGTCGAGAACAGCGCGTCGAAGTAGCCGACCAGGTCGTACTCGAAGCGGCCGCGGCGCACGGTCGCGCCGTTCGGCCGCGGGATCGCGAGGCTCTGGTAGCGGACGACCTCGTCGAGTTCCTCGCCGGCGAACGCGACGCCACGCTGCTCGAGGAACTCGGCCGTCAGCGCATGCAGCTCTTGGCAGAAGCCGTCGAAGTCGGCCGACAGGCGCAGGAACGCCGCTTCCTCCTCGTCCCAGTAGATGCCGCCGAACGCCGGCAGCACGCAGCCGCGGCCCTGCCCCTGCCGCAGTCGCTCGACCTTGGCGCGGAACGCGCCGAGCATCGCCGCGAAGCGCGGGTACTCGTTCGCGTCGCTGCCGGCATCGATCAGGAAGCGCAGGAACTCGCTGTGCCGCACGCCGTGGCGGTCGACCAGCCAGGCGAGCACGAACAGGCCGAGCTTGAGGCTGTGCAGCGTCATCACCAGCCACGAGAACACCACCGCGCGCTCCCAGTCCCCGGCCGGCATCGCGTCGGTCGCGACGACCAGTTCCTCCTGCTCGGCGACCTGCTCCGGGTCGCGCACGCGGCCGTGGATCTCCTGCAGCTCGACGACCTTCGTCTGCATGCCGAAGCGCCGCAGGTAGTCGGGATCGGCGAGCTCGGTGTTCGGGAACACCTGGCAGAGGTACATGAACAGCTGGTTCTTCAACCCGGAGCCGAGCACGCGGTCGACGCCGTCGTACCACGACTGCAGCGTCTCGCCCGGCAGGCCGAGGATCAGCTCGGTGTAGACCGGCACGCCGAGGTCGTTGAAGCGGCGCTGCAGCTCGCGCGCGCTCTCCAGCTTGATGTTGTCGCGACGGATGTTCTGCTGCACCTGCGCGTCGACGCTCTGGTAGCTGATCGTGATGCCCTTCTCGAGCTGCTCCTCGTGGAACAGCTTGCCGATGGCGAAGATCTTCTCGTCGGTGTTCTTGCCGTAGCAGGTGCGGAACTTGTGCGGGAAACCGGTGCGCCGCTTGGTGTCGACGAGGAACTGCGCGATCTCCATGTCGCGCCGGTGCATGCCGAAGTTGCTGTCGGCGTTGAAGACGTAGCGGATCTTCTTGTCCGCCATCCACTCGATCTCCTGCTGCACGCGCTCGAGGCTGTGGAAGCGGTACTTCCGCGACATGCCGCCCTTGCCCCAGTAGCAGAACGTGCACGTGAACGGGCAGCCGCGGTTGGTCTCGACGATCGCCTGGAACTGCAGCTCGGGATGTTCGACGAACAGGTCGTCGTAGAGGCCGGCGAGGTACGGCGACGGGTAGACGTCGAGTTCGCGCACCATCTCCGGCACGCCCTCGTTGTGGCGGATCTCGCCGCTGCGCGTGCGCCAGGTGATCGCGGGGACGCCGTCGAGATCGCCGGTGGTGGCGAGGCGTTCGAGCACGGCCGTGAACGTCGGCTCGCCCTCGCCGCGCACGGCGACGTCGACGAACGGGTGCTCGCGCAGGAAGCCCTCGGCCTGGTGCGGCACGTTGGCGCCGCCGAAGACGATCACGCAGTCGGGGTGCTCACGCTTCACCTGCGCGGCGACGCGCAGGCAGAGCTGCGCGTTCCACATCAGCGACGAGAACGCCGCGACCGCGGGCCGCTGGTGGCGGGCGACGATGCGATCGGGGCGGTCGTTGTGGAACAGGAACGGCGCGAACGCGAAGTGCTCCTGCACCACCGGCGACTGCTCGGCGTGCGCCCGCAGCAGACCCGACACCAGCGGCAGGTAGGTCGAGCCGTTCATCAGCAGGTTGTACTCGTTGAGATGGACGAGGCGCTTCTCGGTCATGGGGTCTCCGCGGTCGGGGTTCGGTGCCAGGCGGCCGCCGACGCGCCGACGCGCGCCAGCAGGCTGCGCCAGAACAGGTCGTGGCTGCAGTAGGTCTTGACGCGGCGATGGCCCGAGCGGGCGATCGCGAGGCGTTCGGACTCGTGGTCGAGGTACCAGCGCGCCTTCGCGACCAGGTCCTCGTAGCCGTCGTAGACGACGTAGTCGGTGCCCGGGCGCAGGTAGTGGCTGACGTGGTGGTTGCGGTCGCAGAACAGCAACGCACCGCAGTGCGCGATCTCGAACACGCGGCCCTTGAGCTGGCGCGAGCTGTCCTTCGTCATCGCGATCGAGATCCGCGACCGCTGGTAGAGGTTCGCGTACTCGGCGACCGTGAGCGCGCGGCCGGTGTCGGCGGCGCTGGTCGGGCACAGCGACACCGGGATCCGCGTCTCGGTGCGCAGCCGGTCGACCATCGCCTTGCGTTGCGACAGGTAGCGGACCTCGCCGACCAGGCTGACGGCGAGGTCGCGCGGCAGGCCCGGATCGTGGAAGAACTGCGGGTTCTTCGGCGTGTAGACCGGCCAGCTGTTCGGCAGCTCGAAGT
>CAYMRG010000360.1:0-5877 GCA_964392555.1 uncultured candidatus Brocadiaceae bacterium | reverse complement strand
ATCGCCTACGTGCCGGGCAAGTGGCGGCCGATCATGTTCGTGATCCGCAACATCCCTTCGTTCGTGTTCCGTCGGCTGTCGATCTGATCGGTGACGTGATGAGCACCCTGGCCTGGACCAACGAGGACGTTCGCGGCTTCGGCATGACGCTCGGCGGGCCGAGCGAGGTGTTGCGGCCGACCACCGCCGAACAGGTCGCCGACGCGTTCGCCGCGGCGCGCGCCAGCGGCGGCCAGCTCGCGCTGCGCGGCGCCGGCTGCAGCTACGGCGACGCGGCCACCGCGCGCGGCGGCCGCGTGCTCGATCTCACGCGGATGAACCGCATCGAGTCGTTCGATCCGGCGACCGGCGTCGCGGTCTGCGAGCCCGGCGTGACGATCCGCGACCTCTGGCGGCAGTCGATCCACTACGGCTTCTGGCCGAAGGTCGTGCCGGGCACGATGGCGGTCTCGGTCGGCGGCGCCGCGGCGCTCAACATCCACGGCAAGAACAACTACGCGCTCGGCACGTTCGGCGAGAGCATCCTCGCCTTCGACCTGCTGACGCCGCGCGGCGAACTCGTGCACGTCACGCGCGAATCGGACCCGGCGCTGTTCCACGCCGCGATCTCCGGCTTCGGCATGCTCGGCTGCTTCACGAAGCTGTGGATCCAGACCAAGCGCGTGCACTCGGGACGCCTGCGCGTCTGGGGCATCGTCGCCCGCGACCTCGCGCACAACCTGCAGATCCTCGAGGACCTGCGCGGCCAGGCCGACTACCTCGTCTCGTGGCTCGACCTGCACGCCAGCGGCGTCGCGCTCGGCCGCGGCATCATGCACCGCGCCGACCAGATGAAGCCCGGCGAAGACCCCGTCGGTCTGCGCTACTTCGATCCGTCGTTGCAGGACGTGCCGACGACCCTGTTCGGCGTCGTGCCCAAGGGCTGGCTGTGGCCCGGCATGTGGGGCGCGGTCCACATGGGCCAGGTCAACGTCGTCAACTGGCTGAAGTTCAAGGCCGGCGCCAAGGAGGAGCGCAACTCGCCGTACCTGCAGACGCACGGCGCGTTCCACTTCCTGCTCGATTACGTCCCGCGCTGGCAATGGATGACCAGGCCAGGCGGATTGATCCAGTTCCAGCCGTTCGTCCCGGCCGCGCAAGGCGAACGCGTCTTCCGCACGATCATCGAGCGCTGCCAGAAGGAGCGCTTCGTCCCGTATCTCGGTGTGTTGAAGCGCCACCGCCCCGACCCGTTCCTGATGACGCACGCCGTCGACGGCTACTCGATGGCGATGGACTTCGCCGTCAGCCGCAGCCAGCGCAAGCGCGCGGCCTTGTGGAAGCTCTGCCAGGAACTCGCCGAGGTCGTGCTCGAGGCCGGCGGGCGGTTCTACTACGCGAAGGACGCCGTGCTGATGGGGTCGTCGTTCGCGCGCGTGCACGGCGACGACGCGGTGGGCCAGTTCCGCGCGTTGAAGGCGAAGTGGGATCCGGAGCGGTTGCTGCAGACGGATCTGTCGCGGCGGTTGGGGGTGTAGGGGGCGGGGGGCGCTGCTGCGCTTCGCGCTCTTGACCACGTTGGCTGGAATAGATCGCCGCTGAGCGTCGTCGCAGCCCTGACGATGGCCTGGCGAAGAAGCCGCACCCGCCCATTCCTGTTCTCTGCCCTGGCTGTGCTGGTCCTCGGGTCGGCTGGCTTTCTCGCATGGTGTTGGCCAGACGGGCGCCTCGTGGATCCACGCGGTGCAATCGACTTCGCCGCGGCACGCGCGAATGCCCAAGCCGGAGAGGTTGCGACTCCTGCTTCGAACAGGGAGCCCGTGGCGGGGCGGACGGTCACGGTCCTGTTTCGCTTCGCCGATGGCGTCGGTCAGCCGGCCTTGACCTTCTTCCGTGCGATGGCCGCGCCCTCGCGCGACATCGTGGCGTTCGACATCCAGGGAAGTGCTGCGACCGAGTCGGGCGATCGGGCCTGGGAGTCCCTGAGCATCGAGGTGCGAGGCACCAACTTCGAAACCGCCTTCTTCCGGGTCAGCTCGCGCGACGTCGGCGACGGTGGCGTGGTCGATCTGGTCGTGCAGCCCGCCAATTCCCTGGTCCTGCAACTCCTCGACCTCGGCAGCCGGGTTCCCCTCGCGGACACCGGCGTCGTGATCCGCGCGCGGCCCGAGGATGGCCGGCTGACGCGAGACCTCGAAGGGAGGAGCGACGTTGCCGGCCTGGTGGTGTTCCCGCAGGTGGGGGTGGGGTCCTACGACATCCGGCTCGTCGCCAGCGACTTCTGTGTCGAGGAGCCGCGGGTGCTCGAGGTGGCGCGTGCGACGAAGAAGGTCGACGTGCTGGTCTCGCACGTCGGGCCTGGGCTGACCGGCATCGTCGTCGGGCGCGGCAAGCCGGTGTCCGGTGCACGTGTTTCGGTGCGGCAGGAGGTCGCCGCCACGACGGATCCCGAGGGGCGGTTCGAGATCGCGGCCTCGTATCGAAGGGCAGCCTTCGATGGCCCGGACATTCGGTTTCGCGTGGATCCGCCGGGCGAGTCGGGGCTTTCGCCGGCGCGCACCTGTGGTCCGTTCGCCTGGGGAGATCGCGATGTGGTGATCGAGTTGCAGCCGGCGTCGCATGTCCTCCTGATCGAGGGGCTGCCGCAGGCCGCTTCGGCTCGGTGCCTGCTGCGCACCGCGCGAACGGACTTGACCCGGCCACCGCCCGAATGGACGGAGCTGCCGAAGCTGGAAGAGCGCATTTTCGAACTGCCGCCAGGAGGGGATTGGACGCCCGTGTCGTTCCTCCAAGTGGTTGCCGAACCTGGCCCTGGGCGGCTCTATTGCCAGATCTCGAAGATCCCCGCAGCCGTCATGGGCGATCGGGTCGTGCACACCTGGGTGCTGGCGCCAGAGGAGGAGCGGATCGTCGAGGTCGTGGACGAAGCAGGAGCAGGGGTCGAGGCAGCCAACGTCGAAGTGCTCTTGCAGGTCGGGACCGGTCAGATCGCCAACGCGGTGCCCGTCGACGACGTAGACCCATCGGAGTGCAATCCGCTGACCCACAACCTCGCGCAGCGGATCGCGAGCGGCAAGACCGATGTGCGAGGCAGGTGCTCGGTGCGTCTCGCCGCGGTCCCGGGGACCTGGCTGCGCATCACCGGGCGCGACATCGTCAAGGCAACCCACGCGGTCGGGCCGCGTGATGGCGATGTGATCCGCGTTCGTGCGACCAGTGCCGGCTCGGTTCGCGGTGTGGTCGAGCGTCCCATGGGTCGCGTCTTCCTGGCGGGTGGCGAACGGCGCGACTACCCCAACCTGCGCCGTGACGGTCCACATTGGGTGGCCGAGCAGGTCCCGGTCGGACCTTGCTACGTGCTGATGGCGTCGGCGGGCAAGGGGCGCCAGCCGCTTTGCGAACTGGCCCGTCTGGAAGTTCGTCGCGGCGAGCAAGCGACCTTCGAGGCGGACGGGGCGGACTTTCGGATCCACACGATCCACGTCGTGTGTGACGACATCGCCGAGCACGACGTCGTCAGTTTCGTGGACGAGCGGGTCGGCTACCCCGCGGCGACGACGGAGTACCGGCGCGACGGCGGCGCGACGGCGAGCCTCACGAGTGGCCGATACCGGGTGCTCGTCGAGCGACGACTGGTAGGAAGCGACTCGACCAAGGTGCAGGCCAACGAGGTGCTCCGGGTCGACGGCGGGACGCGCCAGTTCGCCATTACGCTGCCCGCTTCCGATGCGTGGCAGCTCGTGCGGGAGGGGGTGCCGCAGGAACGCCTCTGGCTGCGGGTCCGCGAGAGCGAGGCCGTGGTCCGGACCGACGCGAACGGTTGGCTGCGCTGGCCGGTGGGGGTGCTCGGGGCGTCGGTCGAAGCCGTCGAGCGTGGTCCCGGGTCTTGGCGAGCCGTCGACGGGCTGTGGCTGCTGACTCGGGCCAGCGCCGGGCAGTCCGTCGAACCGGTGCGATGAGGCGTCGGCGCTCCGGCCTCATCGGATTCATGGCGCAAGGCAGGTCCCGTGGCAATGTTGGTCAAGGCGCCAAGGCCAGCAGGGGCTTGGACTCTGCCCGACCCCACCGTATCCTCCGGCCCCGTCCGAAGGGTGCCAGTGCCCCCCGACGCCTGCCGCCGGCGAAGGTCTCAAGTCGAGCCCGCCGGCCGCCGATGCGAAGGGTGAGTGTCGTCCGAAGCAACAGTGCTGGGCGACACGCTGGAATGCCACGCCCCTCATGGCCTTGCCGCCGGCCCATGCCGCCCGGCACCGGCCGCATACCTGAACCTTCATGCGCCGCTGCGACCTCGTTCGCCCGGCGACCAGTGAGAATCGAGAGCAAGTGAGTTTCCGTTCCCTCGGGCTCAAGGAGCCCATCCTCCGCGGCGTGCTCGCCGCCGGTTACGAGACGCCGACCGACATCCAGGCGCACGCGATCCCCAAGATCCTGGCCGGCCACGAGCTGATCGGCCTCGGCCAGACCGGCAGCGGCAAGACCGCGGCGTTCGGCCTGCCGATGCTCGACAAGCTGTGCGGCGGCGAACCCGGCCTGCGCGGCCTCGTGATCGTGCCGACGCGCGAGCTGTGCGTGCAGGTCGCCGAGAACCTGCGCACCTACGCGTCGCAGGCCGGGCTGCACGTCTGCACCGCGTTCGGCGGGGTCGACATGTCGATCCAGGAATCGGCGTTCAAGCGCGGCGTCGACGTCATCGTCGCCTGCCCCGGTCGCCTGATCGATCACCTCGAACGCCGCAACCTGACGCTCGAACGCGTGCAGATGGTCGTGCTCGACGAAGCCGACCGCATGCTCGACATGGGCTTCATGCCGCAGATCCGGCGCATCTTCGTGCGCCTGCCGCAGGAGCGGCAGAATCTGCTGTTCTCGGCGACGATGCCGAAGGAGGTCGAAGGCCTGGTCGCCGACTTCCTGCCGCACGCCGAGCGCGTGCAGATCGGTTCGCGCAGCCAGGCGGCCAAGACCATCACGCACCGCTTCGTCGCGGTCACCGCGCACGACAAGCCGCACGCGATCGAGCAGATCCTGCGCCGCGAGTCCGGCAAGGTGCTGGTGTTCGTCAACAAGAAGCTCGGCTGCGAACGGCTCGGCAACGCGCTGAAGCGCGCCGGCCTGCCGGCCGACTCGATCCACGGCGACAAGGGCGCCGAGGCACGCCACGCCTGCCTGCAGGCGTTCGCGCGCGGCAAGACGCGGTTCCTGGTCGCGACCGACGTCGCCGCGCGCGGCATCGACGTCGACGACATCGAGCTGGTCGTCAACTACGACTTCCCGCTCGGCCTCGAGGACTACATCCACCGCAGCGGCCGCACCGGCCGCGCCGGCCGTTCGGGCCGCGCGCTGTCGCTGGTGGCGCCGATGGAGAAGAAGCTGCACGCGCTCGTCGTAGCGCACCTCCAGGGCAAGGAGGTCACCGGGCCGAAGGTCGCCGGGCGCGGCTACGGCATGCCGAAGCGCCGCGAGGGCGGTCGCGAAGGTGGCGCCGGTGGCCGCAAGCGCGGTCGCAGCGGCGGCGGTGGTGGTCGCGGCCGCGGTCGCGGCGCGGCGGCTGCGTCGGCTTGATGCGCCGTCGATGAAGACGGGCGCGGGTGCGACGCGATGTTCGTCGACCAGCTCGGTCCGGCCATCGAACTTCAGCTGGCGGCGAACGCGGCGCGCTCGGTCGTGGCGATGTGGAGAAGTGCGGGCCAGGGCGATCGATCGCTCGTCACGCCGCTGGTCACGTCGAGCCTCTTGCCCGGGATCGAGTCGCACATCGGGAGGGTGGCAGGCCCGGCGACTCGGTTGCCGGCTCGTCGAACCTGTCCGGCGCTGCGCCGGCAGATTGCGCGAATCGCCGCCTGCGGCGCGGTTCCAGGTCTATGAGAGGAGTTTGCCGACGGGCCCGGCGGTCGACGTGCA
>CAYMRG010000359.1:0-5881 GCA_964392555.1 uncultured candidatus Brocadiaceae bacterium | reverse complement strand
AGCTCGTCGACGACCGCGGGCGCGGCCTTCTTGAGGTTGTCGACCAGCGACTTGACGTCGTCGCGCGACAACAGCTCGCCGGCGATCTTCTTCAGCACCTCGGTCAGGTGCGTGATCAGCACCGACGCGGCGTCGATCACCGTGTAGCCGAGCAGCTCGGCGCGGTCCTTGTCCTGCTCGCTGATCCAGCGCGCCGGCAGGCCGAACGCGGGTTCGACGGTCTCGACGCCGGCGATCGGCTGCGCGGTGCCGCTCGGATCCATCGCCAGGTAGTGGCCGGCGCGCAGCGAACCGCGCGCGATCTCCTGGCCGCCGAGCAGCACGCGGTAGGCGTTGGGATCGAGCTGGACGTTGTCGCGGACGCGGATCGGCGGCACGACGAGGCCGAGGCCCTGCGCGAACTGGCGCCGCAGCGAGCGGATGTGGTCGAGCAGACCGCCGTGGCGACCCGGTTCGACGAGCCCGATCAGGCGGTAGCCGATCTCGACGCCGAGGCGGTCGACGGCGAGCAGCTCCTCGACCGGCGCGGTCGCATCGGTCGGTTCGGTCGGTTCGGCCGTGGCGGCGGCGGCGGCGCGTTCGGCCTTCTCCTTCGCCTGCGTGACGGCGCCGGCGAACAGGAAGATGCCGGTCGCGAGGCCGAACAGCAGCAGCGTCGGCATGCCGGGCAGGAACGCGAGCGCGGCGAGGATGCCGGCGACGAGCCGCAGCGTGCGGCCGCTCGACAGCATCTGCTCGCCCATCTCCTGGCCGAGGCCGGTCTCGCTGGCGCCCTTGGTGACGAGGATGCCGGCGGCGGTCGAGACCAGCAGCGCCGGGATCTGCGCGACCAGGCCGTCGCCGATCGTCAGGATGGTGTAGGTGACGAAGCCGTCGCTCAGCGTCATGCCGCGATACAGCATCGCCATGATCAGGCCGCCGACGATGTTGATCGCGGTGATGATCAGGCCGGCGACCGCGTCGCCGCGCACGAACTTGCCGGCGCCGTCCATCGCGCCGTAGAACTCCATCTCGGTCGTCAGCGCCTTGCGCCGCACCTTCGCCTCTTCGTTGGTGATCAGGCCGGCGCTGAGGTCGGCGTCGATCGACATCTGCTTGCCGGGCATCGCATCCAGCGCGAAGCGCGCGGTGACCTCGCTGATGCGGTTCTGGCCCTTCGTGATGACGATGAACTGGATCACGATCAGCACGAGGAAGATGACGATGCCGACCAGGGGCTGACCGCCGACGACGAAGTTGCCGAACGTCTTGATGACCTTGCCGGCATCGCCCTCAAGCAGGATCAGACGCGTCGACGAGACGTTGAGCGCGAGCCGGAACAGCGCCGAGAACAGCAGCACGCTGGGGAACGTGCTGAATTCGACCGGGCGACCGGCGTTCAGCACCGCCATCAGGATCAGCAGGCTCGCCGTGATGTTGAGGCACAACATCGCGTCGAGCACGATCGTCGGCACCGGGATCAGCATCACCGCCAGGATGGCGAGGAAGAACAGCGCGAGGGCGCTGTTGCGTTGGTTGCGGTTGCCGTCAGCCATGGTCGGTGGGGGTGTGCGGGGTCATCAGGCCGAACGGCCCTTGAGGCGGTAGACGTGGCCGAGGACGGCCGCGACCGCGTGGTAGAACTTCTCCGGGACGCTCTGGCCGACCTTGACGGCGCGGAACAGCGCGCGCGCCAGCGGCGGGTCCTCGACGATCGGCACGTCGTTCTCGCGCGCGATGCGGCGGATGTTGAGCGCGACCTCGTCGGCGCCCTTGGCCACCACCTGCGGCGCGACGTCGCGCTTCCGGTCGTAGCGCAGCGCGACCGAGAAGTGCGTCGGGTTGGTGACGATGACGTCGGCCTTCGGCACGGCGGCCATCATGCGCGTGCGCAGCAGCTCGTTGCGGGCGCGGCGCTGGCGCATCTTGATCTGCGGGTCACCTTCGCTGCGCTTGCGCTCGTCCTCGACCTCCTGCTTCGACATCATGTTGCGCTGCTCGAAGTCGAAGCGCTGCCAGAACAGATCGGCGACGGCGAGCACGAACACGACCGCGCCGACCCACAGCAGCAGCGTCAGCGCGAGGTCGGCGATCTGCGCCGCGGCCTGCGCGAACGGCAGCTCGTGCAGGTGCAGCAGCGTTTGCCAGCGCCCGCCGATGACCAGCCACAGCACGGTCAGCAGCACGCCGAGCTTCAGCGCGGCGAAGCCGGTGCGCACCAGCGCCTGGATGTTGAACACGCGCTTCCAGTTGGCGACCGGATTGAGCTTCTCGGGCTTCCAGCCGATGACCTGGCTGGACCACTTGACGCCGATCTGGCCGTAGCCGAACACCATCACGGCGACGACCAGCGTGCCGATCAGCAGCGCGAACGGCGGCAGCACGGTCAGCACCGCGGCGAGCAGTTCGCGGCAGGCGCCGGGGATCTCGCTGACCGGATCGTGGCCGACGACGGTGAGGCCGTGGCGCATGACGTCGGCCAGTGCGTCGAGCAGCCAGCCGCCGCACCACCAGAACATGAGCGCCGCGACCAGCATCACGCCGCCCTGCACGACCTCGCGCGACAGCGGCGAGTCGCCGCGGTCGCGGACGTCGTTGAGCCGCATCGGCGTCGGCTTCTCGGTCTTCCCGTCGTTGTCGCCGAACAGTCCCATGGCTCAGGCGGGGAACATGTTCGCCGCGCGTTGGAGCAGCGAGCTGAAGGTCTGGATGAGGAACGGCGAGCCCTCGACGAGGAAGAACGCCATCACGGCCAGCGCCGCGAGCACGCGCAGCGCGAAGCCGAACTCCATCAGGTTGATCGCCGGCACCGCGCGGCCGAGCAGCACCATGCCGACCGACAGCAGGAACATCACGCCGAGCACCGGCAGCGCGTACTGCACCGCCAGGTCGATGCCGCCGCCGACGATGTCGTTGAGGCCGAGCCAGATCGGCTCGATGTCGAACGGCTGGCCGACGCGGCACGAGCGGAACGTCTGCTCGACGATGCGCAGCACGTCGTGGTGCAGGTCGAAGTGCAGGATCAGCAGGAAGCCGAACACCTGCAGCAGCTGCGAGATCACGGTCGCGTCGGTGCCGCTCTCGGGGTTCATCGTCCGCGCCAGCGAGAAGCCCATCTCCGAGCTGACGATCTCGCGGGGGGTGACCAGCAGCGACGTCAGAGCCGAAACCGCGAAGCCCAGCGCGATGCCGATCACGGCCTCGCGCAGCGCCAGCACGCCGAGCGCGAGCATGCTCTGCGGCACCGCGATCGACTGGTCGCCGACCCACCAGAACACGCCGCCGAGGCCGACCGCGAGCACCAGCCGCAGCATCAGCGAATCGGTCTGCCGCCCGAACAGCGGGTTGACGGCGAAGAAGCTGCCGACCCGCACCACGTGCAGGAGGAGCGACGTCGCGTAGCCGTCGAGCAGATGCAGATTCATCGCGCCGCGCCTTCCTCGCCTCAGCCGCTGAGCCCGTAGGCCGAGAGGTTGGAGAACAGCGACGCGGTGAATTCGCGCAGCGTGCCGAGGATCCACGGCATCAGCAGCACGATGGTCGCCAGCACCGCGAGCATCTTCGGCACGATCGTCAACGTCTGCTCCTGCAGCGAGGTGACGGTCTGGAAGAAGCTGACGATCAGGCCGACCAGCATGCCGACGAGCAGCGCCGGGGCGCAGACGATCAGCGCCGTCAGCAGCGTGGACTTCGCGAGGTCGAACAGGGTCTCGTGGGCCATGGGTTGCCTCCGATCACGTGGCGAAGCTCTGGGCGAGCGACGAGACGACGAGGTCCCAGCCGCCGACCAGGATGAACAGCAGCAGCTTGAGCGGCGTCGACACGACGACCGGCGGCAGGCTGAACATGCCCATCGAGACGAGGATCGAGCTGATGATCAGGTCGATCACGACGAACGGCAGGAACAGCACGAAGCCCATCTGGAACGCGGTCTTGATCTCGCTCAGCACGAACGCCGGCACGGCGACGTGGAACGGCGTCTCGAGCGCGGTCGCGGGCCGCGGCGTGCGGCTCAGCTCGAGCAGCAGCGCGACGTCGTCCTCGCGGGTCTGCGCGAGCAGGAACGCGTTCATGCGCCTGCCGGCGATGTCCGCCGCCTCGCGCCAGTCGATGCGGTTCTCGGCGTACGGGACGTAGGCCTGGTCGTAGATGTCGGTCGCGACCGGGCGCATGACGAAGATCGTCATGAACAGCGCGAAGCCGGTGGTGACCATCGCCGGCGGCAGGTCCTGCATCGACATCGCGCGCTTCAGGAACGACAGCACGACGACGATCCGCGTGAAGCAGGTCATCGTCATGACCAGCGCGGGCGCCATCGCCAGCACCGTCATCAGCAGCACGATCTCGAGCGCGGAGCCGAGGTTCTGCCGGCCGTCGCCGCCGTGCAGCGACAGCGTCACGCCGGGGCCCTGTGGCGCACCGGCCGGCAGCGGCAGCAGCATCGGCGGGGTGAACGGATCCTGCGGCGCGGGCGACAGCGGCCCCTGGCCGATGGCCGGCAGCAGGAGCAGCAGCGCCGCGAGTGCGATCCGGAGCAGGCGGGCGAGGTTCATGCGCGACCCGCCTTCTGCAGCAGCGCGCGGAAGTCGCCGAGGCCCGGGTTGGCGGCGCCGGCGGTGGGCTTGATGGCCGGCGGCGTGGGGCGGCGTGCCGCCACCGGCTGGTCGGGCCGCGGGATGACGAGGTTCTTCGGCACGGCGCCGTCGTCGTCGTCGTCGGTCGCGCGGGCGGCGGGGACGTGGGCGCGCGCGATCACCTCCGCCTCGTCGCTCAGGCGCTCCGGTGCGCGGCTGCTCTCGAGCAGCAGGAGACCGCGCTCGCTCTCGCCGACCAGCAGGATGCGGTCGTCGAATTCGATCGCGTGGATCGCCTGGCGCGGCGACAGCCGCAGCGTCTGGCGCAGGGTCGCCAGCGGCGCACCGGGCTTCGGCGACGCGCCGCCGCGCAGCTTGCGCACCGCGAGGATGCAGCCGGCGCCGAGCAGCAGCACGCCGATCAGCGCGCTGCCCATCTGCCAGAGGTCGGGGGTGCGCGGTGCGGACGGCAGCGACCGGCCGGACTTCGGCGGCACGGGGTCCGTCGCTTCCGGCTCCTGGGCGGCAGAACGCGGCGCCTCGGCCGTGGGCGTGCCCGACTTGGTGGCCGCCTGGGCCCTGTGGCCGCCCTGCATCGACAGGGGGCCGAGGACCAGCAGCAGGCCGACGGCGGGGGGGATCAGGAGCCACTTCGGGGTCGACTTCATGGGGAGCCTCGTCGACTCCCCAGAGCACTGGACGTGCCAAGCGCCAAACCACCAGCGGTAGTGGTGGAGCGCTCGCCGACCGCTAGAAGGGCGCTGCGGACGCCGACACCCGGCGTCCGAAACGCCGACACCACGGCGCCGGCGCGAGCTGTCGCCCGACGCGACCGTTTGCGAGACTGTGGCCCATGACCCGTTCGCCGTTCGACGACCTCGTGCACCGCGTCAACAACCTGCTGTCGACGATCGAGATCCAGGGCGCAGTCGCCGAGGCCGACGGGTCGCTGCCGGCGTACGTCGCCGCGATGGCGCAGATCGCGCAGTCGGCGCGGCGGACGCAGCAGGAGGTCGCCGCGTTGCGGGCGCGCGAGCGCGGCGCGGCGGGCGAGGCCTGAACGGCGGTGGTTACGGCAGCGGCGGCTCGCTCGGCACCGGCGGCGCCAGCGGCTCGAGCTTCTGCGACAGCAGCGGCTCGTCGCACGGGAACGCGAGGATCGCGTCGGCGCGCGAGTGGATCGCCTGCATGACGCGCGGCCGCGACGGGTGGTGCAGCAGCAGCAGTGGGGCACCCTGGACCCGTGGGTGCTGTGGTGGCTGGGCCAGCAGGAGCGCGGGCCCCGGGACTGGAGCGGCTCGCTCGAGGGCGCCTTCCTGCCGTTCGTG